>CALAZX010000057.1 GCA_937926555.1 uncultured Negativicutes bacterium
GTTGACGACCTCGCTGCCGCAGCCCCTGGCGGAGGATATCGCCACCGCCACGGAACTGGCCGCCTATTTCAGCAAATCCCGGGACGGCAGCAACGTGCCCGTGGACTGCACCCTGCGGAAGTTCGTGAAGAAACCTTCCGGTGCCAAGCCCGGCTTCGTCATCTTCACCAACCAGACCACCTACTATGTCACTCCGGACGCCCTGGCTCTGGAGACACTGCTGCGAGAGAAAGGAGGTGTGGCGAAGCGATGACGGAACATATCGGACTCATCGGCACCATCATCCTCTTCGAATTCTTCTCCCTGACCCACATCAAAGTCTTCCTGGACCAGCGGGCGGTCCTCCTGTTAGGCAGAGAGATCGGCTTCCCCCTCCAGGAGATCATCCTCATGGACTCCTTTCGCTACGGCCGCTTCTCCGGCTACGGAAGATGGTTCATCCTGGCCATCATCTGGTGGTATTTCAGCTGGAAGTACGCCCTGGGCCTGTTCGTCCTGGAGTTCTTCCTCTCCCTGATCGCCCCCATCCCCCGGGCAAGCTATCGGGAGGCCATGGACCGGTTCAAACAGGTCAGCCGGACCCATCCGGAACTGGAGGAGCTCTACATCCGGGCTAAATTCGCGGTAAGGGAGAAGAACCTCTGCTGACCGGAAACGGAAGCCTGGAATCAGATGAAACAGATAATAAGGAAAAGATAAATGGAAACAGAAAAGCTCATCCTTTTTACGGGATGAGCTTTTTTATTCAGTCGATCCGGTGGATACGTTCCGGGTCGAAACGGTCGTGGGGCTTGGGTTCGCCCATGGGATAGCCCACCGGCAGGATGGCGAAAGCGTCCAGGTGGTCCGGCAGGTCCAGAAGCTCACGGACAATGGCTTTCTTCTCCTCGGAAGGGGCCACTGCCAGCCATACGGCGCCCATGTTCAGGTGGGCCGCCTCCAGCAGCATGTTCTCCATGCAGGCGCTCATGTCCATCTCCACATACTGGGGTCCCGGCAGATTCTCTTTACGGGAGCAGGCCACGATGGCCACGGAGGCTCTGGCGACAGGTGCGGCGGCGGGGATGCGCTCGCCCAGCTGCTGCAGGATCTCCGGCCTCTCCACCACGTAGAACTCCCAGGGACGCTGGTTCTTGGCGGAAGGCGCCGCCATGCCGGCACGGAGGATCTTCTCCACCGTGGCCTCGTCCACATCGATATCCAGATAGCTTCTCACACTGACACGTTTGAAAATGGTTTCCATAATATACGCTCCTTTGACTTCCTTATTTTATCTTCTTTTATTCTATCATTCCGTCTTCTGTTTTCTCCGGTTTTCCAGCCGGAATTCATCCGGGCTTCCTTATTAAGGATCAGGCGGTTGCCGGCATCCTCAGTTCAGCCGCAGCCACCGTGCGATCCGGTCCCGGATGGCGCCGATACCGAAGAACCGTTCACAAGCGGGGACGAATTCCACGCTGAGTCCTTCCACCAGGGGTCTGTCCACCGGGTTCTGCCGCTTGGCGTAGGAGATGTTCCCCGAATCGCCGATGCGGAAGGTGCCGCTGTAGAGCTGTTCCGGGGAGTCCTTATGACGGGCTTCCAGGATGTAGCGGTACTGCCCCGGCGGGAAGGCCTTGCCGCCGTAGTCCGTGTCGCCGTACCAGACATAGGTCACTTTCCCGGTAGGCGGCGTGTCCACACCCATGACGGTGACATCCTTGTACTGGGAGAGGTTCTGGGCCCGGACCATCTCCCGCCAGTGGGGAAGCTCGTCCTTTTCCGGCGCCTTGCCGTCCCAGGCGGCGTTGGCCGAGCGGTGTGTCACGGAGACGGTGCGCAGGTATTTGCCGTCCATGTCCTCCACCCAGAGGGCGAACTGGTCCTCATCCCTGGTCCCCTGCCGCTGCCAGTCCATGGTGAACACCACATGGCCGTGGGTCTCCACCGCCGGACGGAGCACTTCTCCCGGTGCTTTCTCAAAACCGCAACCCGTCCCCAGGAAGAGGAACAGCGTCAGGAGAAACACTGCCGGAAGCCCAAGGATTTTCCCGGCTCCATGCCTGATTTGCCAAGCAGACGATTCTGTCCTCTCCGATACCGCCACCGGCTCTTTTCTTCCCCTTTTTTGCTCCAATCCGCCCATCCTATTTCACCCCTCATTTTTATAAGGAATGTCTACTAATTCATAGTCCAGGGACCGCATTCCTGTCATGTTTTATCCATTATAGCACAATGATTCCGTAAATCCTCTTTTCTCGGGGATTTTTTTCTTTTTCACCGCCTTTTTTCATTTTCATCTCATTATTCCTAATAAGGATTCCATACCCGATATATCTTTGTATTAAAAGATAGTGCACAAACGGCTATGCAATGTAATTTTTTTGTGATTTCCCCAAAAAACAGGCTCCGCGAATAGAAAATCACCAGGGTATATGTTAAAATAGTTACACAGCTTTACATAGCCGATTTTCCCGAGTAGGAATGCATATCAATATCTCACTTTTCTCCAGGGATATGATCCGGCACCCGTCTTGAGGAAGCAAATCTCTCACCAGTATTCCTGCTGTTGTACAGGCAGGAATATTGCAATTTTTATACAAAGGAGTCTGTGTTTTGGCTTACGAGAAATTCAACTATCCCGTACAACTGAACCTGGAAAACCAGCCCTGTCTGGTTGTAGGCGGCGGTGCCGTCGCATCACGGAAAGTGCGTTCCCTACTGGAAGCGGGAGCGCGCGTCACTGTGGTCGCGCCGGATATCGTCCCCGGTCTGGAAGAGCTTTCCTCCTCCTCTCTCATCCTGGAGAAAAGACCTTTCAAGCCCGGCGACTGCAGCGGCTTCTTCCTGGTTGTGGCGGCCACGGACCGTCCGGATGTGAACCGGACCGTCACCGAGGACGCCAGGTCCTGTCATTGCCTGGTCAACTGCACTGACAACCCGGATGCGGGGAACTTCACGGTTTCCGGCTCCTACCAGTGCGGCCAGCTGGCCTTCGCGGTCAGCACCGGTGGCAACCCCCGTCTCACCCGTCTCATCCTGGATGACCTGAGAGAGACCTATGGCCCCCAGTTCGGGGAGTTTCTCAGTTTTCTCGACCCCTACCGCAGCCTCATGCAACAATGTCTGCCCCGGCCGGAAGACCGTCAGGCCTTCTGGCGGAGGACATTGACTCGAAATCTGTTGCAGCTGGTCAAAGCCGGCCAGCTGGACAAGGCAAAGGAGATTGTCATTCATGCAGTTAATAGTTCTAGGACTCAACCATAAGACAGCACCGGTGGAAATCCGGGAACGGTTCCAGTTCACACGGAGCCGCATCCGTCATATTCTGCATCTGCTGAAATATTCGGAGCAGTTCTCCGAGGCAGTTCTGGTGTCCACCTGCAACCGGACCGAACTGTATCTGGTTGCCCAGGAACCTAAAGACGGAAGCACCATCATCCGCCACGCCCTGGAACGGCTGGCAGGCCCCGGGTTCAAGCAGGAGTATTTCTACAACCTGACCGGCGTCAACTGTGTCCGTCATCTGTTCACCGTAGCCAGCAGTCTGGACTCCCTGATTGTGGGCGAGGGACAGATTCTCAGCCAGATCAAGGATGCGTACCACCTGGCGCGCAGCAGCGGGACCACCTCCACGCTGTTCAACACAATTTTCAACACGGCCATCGCCGTGGGCAAGAAAGTCCGCACCAAGACCCAGATCGCCTACCGCAGCGTGTCGGTTTCCTCCGCCGCCGTGGACCTGGCGCTGGAAGTGCTGGGAGACCTCTCCGAGGCCGATATCCTGGTGCTGGGCGCGGGCCATATGAGTGAGCTCACCGCCCGTCATCTGATGGACAAGGGAGCCCCCTCCATCTTTGTGGCCAACCGCAGCTATGACCATGCGGTGGAACTGGCGGCCAAGTTCAACGGTGCCGCCATCCGCTTCGACAGGTTCATGGAGCACGCCACCGAGGCTGATATCATCATCACCTCCACCGGCGCCCCCCACTATGTGATCGAGGCGGGACCTCTGAAGGGGATCCTGTCCGGGCGCAAGAAGACCACTCCCCTGGTGCTGATCGACATCGCGGTGCCCCGTGACGTGGATCCGGAAGTAGCCGACCTGGAGAAAGTGGTGCTCTACAATATCGACGACCTGAAAAATGTGGTCGACACCAATAAAGGCGTACGGAACCAGGAGGCCGCAGCGGCCCGCCTGATCATCGAGGAGGAGATCGTGGACCTGAAGGACCGTCTCCGCTACCTCTCCCTCCGCCCCGTCATGGTACGTCTCCATGACAAGTTCGATTTCCTCCGTCAGCGGATTCTGGAGAAGACCCTCCGGAAGATGCCGGAGCTCGATGAGGACCAGGTGCGGAAGATTGACGCCATGACCGAGAAACTGCTGTTCAAATTTTTGCGTGACCCCATGATCAATCTGAACAACGCCGCCGGCACGGACCAGGAAGAGGCCTGCCGCGAGGCGATCGGCAAGATGTTCATGCTGAAGACCAAGGAGGAGGATGAGCTTGGCGATGAAACAACATATAATTATTGGGACTAGAAAAAGCAAACTGGCCCTGTGGCAGAGCAACCATATCAAAGACTGTCTGGAGAGACAGTACCCGGAATGCACCGTGGAGCTGAAGAAGATCGTCACCACCGGTGACAAGATCCTGGACGTGCCCCTGGCACAGATCGGCGGCAAGGGCCTGTTCACCAAGGAGATCGAGACCAGCCTGCTGGACGGCTCCATCGACCTGGCCGTGCACAGCCTGAAGGACATGCCCACCAAGCTGCCGGAAGGCCTGTGCCTCACCGCTGTCACCGAGCGCGCCTCCGTGGGCGACGCTTTCGTCAGCAACAAGTACAAGAGCCTGGCGGACCTGCCGGAAGGCGCCGTGCTGGGAACCTCCAGCCTCCGCCGCAGAGCGCAGCTCCTGGCCAGCCGTCCCGACCTGGACATCAAAGACCTCCGGGGCAACGTGGACACCCGTCTGAAGAAACTGGACGAGGACCAGTACGACGCCATCATCCTGGCCGCTGCCGGACTGCAGCGCCTGGGTTACGGCGACCGGATAAAGGAGATCCTCCCCAACGAGGTCTGCCTCCCCGCTGTAGGCCAGGGAGCCCTCGCCATCGAGACCCGCATTGACGCCAAGGAGGTCCGGGAGATGCTGGACTTCCTCAACCACCGCCACACGAAAGTATGCACCGATGCCGAACGCGCTTTCCTGGGACTGGTTGAAGGCGGCTGCCAGGTACCTATCGGTGTCCATGCCGAGGTGAAGGGCGACAGAATCCATGTGGACGCCATCATCTCCTCCCTGGACGGCAGCAACATGCTCCGCGACTCCATCGAGGGTGCTCCGGAAGATTCCGTGGCCCTGGGCGAGAAGCTGGGCAACCGGATGCTGGACAACGGCGGACAGAAGATCCTGGAAGAGATCGCGAACGTATAAGCCGGAACAGAGGCTGAGATAGAAAATAACAAGACGAGAAGTCATGATGGGAGAATAAAATGAGCAAAAAAGGTAAAGTTTATCTGATCGGCGCAGGCCCCGGAGACCCCGGCCTGCTGACCCTGAGAGGCCGGGACTGCCTGGCCGAGGCTGACGTTGTCGTCTACGACCGTCTGGCCGACCCCCGTATCCTGGCCTGGGTGAGACCCGAGGCCGAGCGCATCTATGTGGGCAAAGCATCCAGCAAGCACACCATGAAGCAGGAGGATATCTGCCAGCTGCTGGTTGACCTGGCCGCTGAAGGCAAGACCGTGGCCCGTCTGAAAGGCGGCGACTCCTTCGTCTTCGGCCGTGGCGGCGAGGAGGCCCTGCTGCTCCGTGAGAACGGACTCCCCTTCGAGTTCGTCCCCGGCATCACCAGCGCCATCTCCGTGCCTGAATACGCTGGCATCCCCGTGACCCACCGGAAAGTGGCGGCATCCTTCGCTGTCATCACCGGCCACGAGGACCCCTCCCGTGAGAAATCCGGCATCAACTGGGCCGGCCTGGCCAACGGTGTGGACACCCTGGTCTTCCTCATGGGCGTGGAGAACCTGGAGAACATCTCCCGCAACCTGATCGAGAACGGCCGTCCGGCCGACACCCCCGCCGCACTGATCCGCTGGGGCACCCATCCCGAGCAGCGCACCCTGATCACCACCCTGGGCAAGGCCTATGAGGACGTGGTGCGTACCGGCATGCGTCCCCCCGCCATCTTCATCGTGGGCGAGGTTGTGAAGCTCCGCGACGAGCTGAGCTGGTTCGAGACGAAACCCCTGTTCGGCAAGACTTTCGTTGTGACCCGGGCCCGCGCCCAGGCAAGCAAGCTCACCGGCCAGCTGGAGGCTGAAGGCGCCAAAGTCATCGAGGTACCCGCCATCCGCATCGTGGAGCCGGACGACTTCGCTCCCCTGGACAACGCCCAGAAGAACCTGGACTCCTATGACTGGGTTGTCTTCACCAGCGCCAACGGAGTGGACGGCTTCTTCCGCCGCCTGCGCCTGAACGGCAAGGACGCCCGTGCCCTGGCCGGCTGCAAGATCGCCGCCATCGGCTCCGCCACGGAGAAGACCCTGTCCCGCTACGGCCTGGCCGCTGACCTGGTTCCCGCCTCCTACAAGGCCGAGGACCTGACCGACGCCCTGCTGCCGCAGCTGACCAAAGACAGTAAAGTCCTCCTGGCCCGCGCCGCCGTCGCCCGCAACGTGCTGCCCGACGCCCTCCGCGCCAACGGTGTGGCTGTGGATGTTGTGCCGGTTTACAAGACCGTCAGCGACTGCGAGAACAAGGACGAGCTGAAAGAGGCCCTGAAGAACGGCGAAGTGGACTGCGTGACCTTCACCAGCTCCTCCACCGTCACCAACCTGATGGAAGCCCTGGACGGCGAGAAGGAGCTGCTGAAAGGCGTGACTCTGGCCACCATCGGACCCATCACCGCCGACACCCTGAAGAAGGCCGGCTTCTCCGCCGACGTGGAAGCGGAGGAATACACCATCGAGGGCCTGATGGACGCTCTGAACGCCCACTACGAAGTGAAGGCCTGAACCGGTCTTCCGCATAATCTGTGACCTTTCCCCCGGAGCCTCCGGGGGATTCCCTATATACAAGCCGCGGCCCTGCCCATCCCGGCAAGCCGCTTATCGAAGAAAGGGAGTGTTTTCCATGGGATTTCCTATTTACCGTCCCCGCCGCCTCCGTGCGACCGAGAACCTGCGCAGCATGATCCGTGAGACGGCCGTGTCCGTCACCGACCTGATTTTCCCTCTTTTCGTCGTACCCGGCGAGAAGATCAAGAACGAGATTTCCAGCCTCCCCGGCAACTACCAGTACTCCGTTGACATGGTGATGGACGCCGTGGACGAGGCTGTGGAGCTGGGCATCCCCGCCGTGCTGCTCTTCGGCCTGCCTTCCTATAAGGACGATATCGGCAGCAGCGCCTGGGACGACAATGAGCCGGTACAGATGGCCAGCAAAGCCATCAAGGCGAAATACCCCGAGCTGGTTGTCATCACCGACGCCTGCCTCTGCGAATACACCAGCCATGGCCACTGCGGCGTGCTGCAGAACGGCTGCACCGTCAACAACGACGAGACCCTGCCCCTGCTGGGCAAGGTTGCCGTGAGCCAGGCCCGCTGCGGCGCTGATATCATCGCCCCCTCCAACATGATGGACGGCTATGTGGCAGTGATGCGCAAAGCCCTGGATGACGCCGGCTTCAACCATGTGGCAATCATGGCCTACAGCGCCAAGTTCGCCTCCGCCTACTACGGCCCCTTCCGCACCGCGGCGGACTCCACTCCCTGCGCCGGTGACCGGAAAGGCTACCAGATGGACCCCGCCAACACCGACGAGGCCCTGCGTGAGACCGCCCTGGACATCGAGGAGGGCGCCGACATCGTCATGGTGAAACCCGCCCTGGCCTACCAGGACATCACCCGCCGTGTGGCCGACACTTTCAACCGCCCGCTGTGCGTCTACAATGTCAGCGGCGAGTACGCCATGGTGAAAGCCGCAGCCGAGAAGGGCTGGATCGACGAGAAAAAAATCGTCATGGAGACCATGCTCAGCTTCAAGCGGGCCGGCGCCAAGATGATCATCACCTACCACGCCCTGGACGTGGCCAAATGGCTGAAAGAAGAGAACTGATATGCGCCGCCGTCTGACCGGGACATTCTGTCTGCGCGGAATATTCCGGCAGATACCTTCGGCCGGGCGGCCCGTGACCTGTTCCACTGATAAAGGTATAGAATAGATAAGGAGAATCTCATGTCTGATCTGCATCTTTCCGCTGCCACTTTCGAAGCAGCGAAGAAAATCATCCCCGGCGGGGTCAACAGCCCTGTCCGCTCTTTCCGCAGCGTTGGCGGAACCCCTCCCTTCATCACCAGAGGTGAAGGCAGCTACATTTTCGACGAGGACGGCAACAAGTACATCGACTACGTGCTGTCCTACGGTCCCCTGCTGATGGGCCATGCGGCTCCGGTAGTGACCGAGGCCGTGCAGGCCGCTGCAGGCAGAGGCACCTCTTTCGGCGCCCCCACCCCGGCGGAAGTCACCCTGGCAGAGCTGGTTTGCAGCCTGGTTCCCTCCATGGAGATGGTCCGCATGGTGAACTCCGGCACCGAGGCCACCATGAGCGCCATCCGTCTGGCCCGTGCCTACACCGGCCGTGACTGCATCGTGAAATTCATCGGCTGCTACCATGGCCACAGCGACTCCCTGCTGGTACATGCCGGCTCCGGCGCCGCCACCTTCGGCGTACCCGACAGCCCCGGCGTGACCAAGGGCACCGCGGCCACCACCCTGTCCGTGCCCTTCAACGACCTGGCCGCCCTGGAAGAGGTGTTCCGGGCCAAAGGCGACGAGATCGCCGCTGTCATCATGGAACCCACCCCGGGCAACATGGGTCTGGTCCTGCCTGAGGAAGGCTACCTGAAAACCATCCGCGAGCTGACGAAGAAATACGGCTCCCTGCTGATCATCGACGAGGTGATGTCCGGCTTCCGCGCCGCACAGGGCGGCAGCCAGTCTCTCTACGGCATCGACCCCGATATCACCTGCCTGGGCAAAGTCATTGGCGGCGGTCTCCCCGTAGCCGCATACGGCGGCAAGAAGGAGATCATGAACTGGGTATCCCCGGTAGGCCCCATGTACCAGGCCGGCACCCTGTCCGGCAACCCGCTGGCCATGGCCGCCGGTATCGCCGCGCTGACCTACATGCGTGACAACGATGTCTGCGCCACCCTGACCAAGCGCACCGCGGAACTCGCCGCCGCGCTGAAAGAGGAGGCCGACAAGGCCGGCGTGCCCACCTGCATCCATCACCTGGGCTCCATGTTCACCGTCTTCTTTAGCGAGAAGGACGTGAAGAACTACGCCGATGCGGAAGCCTGCGACCAGGACGCGTTCCGCACCTACTTCCACAGCATGCTGGACCAGGGCATCTACCTGCCACCCTCCCAGTTCGAGACCAACTTCATCTCCCTGGCCCATACCGGGGAGGACTTCAGAAAGACCGTGGAAGCCGCGGCTGTGGCTTTCCGCACCATCGCTGTCGACAAGTGATTCCGGCGTGACGGAATCAGGAACAACAATATAAGACAGAACAACGACCGCCCCAGGCGGAAAGGCTCCGGATAAAGGAGTCTCTCCCCTGCGGCGGTTTTTTCATGTGCGGAGATCAATTCCCCACGGTCCCTTTTTTCGCAGAAAAGACACAGTTGCGGTATTGCAATCCTCTTTTCCGGGGTATATACTATACAAGTTCAATGGGATATCCGCTTCACACTCCCCCATAACCGTATATGCGATGCACGGGCTTCTGTCAGAACGGACGGAAGCTTTTTTACACCCCGACCTCCCGGGACATAAGTCTTCCCGGCAGATACTCGACCGGGGATGGGCGGTAAAATCTTGTTTTATTTCATTTTTGTGTAACTCTCTTTCACTATCACCATCATATTATTGTCCGAAATATTGAAAATAAATAGATATTCATATATAATTAATATGTTAGTGATTGTTTATATCACGAAGCTTTTGACTGTCAAGTCGACTTGATGGTCAAGAGAACGGATAAGAGAAATGGAAGATAAAAGGAGGAATTATTTTATGAAAAACTCGACAGCTTTTTCCAATTCCAAGAAAATGGCGATTCTCGCCAGCTTCTTCGTCATGCTCAACGCAGGTGCCGCGGTTTACGCTTCCGAGGCTCCCGCCCCCACCACCAGCGACCAGACCTTTGAGATCATCCTGGACGGCACCGAGGGCAAGAAGGAAGCCAACCACAGCCAGGGGAACGACCTGAAACTGGATGTGGCCAAAACCGACCTGAACGCTGTCGGCCTGTACTTCAACGCGCAGGACAAGAGCACTCATCCCGCCGACTTCAAGAATGAGGACAGGACACTGAACGAGACCGTAAGCACAAAACCGGAGAAAAAGAAAGGTTACCCCAACGCC
>CALAZX010000058.1 GCA_937926555.1 uncultured Negativicutes bacterium
TCATTTGTTGATGTACATCAGGAAGATCAGGTTCACGAAGCCGGCGATCAGCGTCACCAGCCAGGTGGACTGGAGCATATGCTGCCACTTCACGCGGGAGCAGCAGTTGTCCACCAGGATGTCGCTGACAAAGACGAACAGGCACATGAACAGTCCCAGCAGGATGCTCCAGGGGTTGTCCCACACGAAGAAGAGGTAGACGAAACCCAGCAGGAACACGTTCTCGTACCAGTGCCCGATCTCCACCAGGGCCAGGGTGCGGCCGGAGATCTCCGTCACCAGTCCCTGGATCAGCTCCTGATGGGCCTCATGGGACATGGACAGGTCGAAGGGCGATTTACGGAATTTGATCACCAGGATATAGCACAGGCCGAAGAAAATGCCCGGCATGTAAGCGAACCCGAACCGGGGCGAATTCATGATGTCGTCCAGGTTGAAGGTGCCGCAGGTCAGGTAGAAGCCGATGGCCACGATGAGCAGCATGGGCTCGTAGGCCATGGTCTGGATCAGCTCACGCTCCGCCCCCGCCTGTGAATAAGGGGAGTTGGAGGAGTAAGCCGCCACGATGAAGCAGACACTGGCCATGGTCAGGGTGAAGATGACCAGCAGGATGTCGCCGTGGGTGAAGAAGAAGATACCGCTGATGATGACGAAGAGCAGGAAGCCCATCACATAGAAATCCTGCACCTTGTTGACGGCGATGGGCTGCTTCTCCCACAGTTTCAGCACGTCGTAGAAGGGCTGCAGCAGAGGCGGCCCCACACGGCGCTGCATGCGGGCGCTGATCTTGCGGTCCAGTCCCGCCAGAAGGCCGCCCACGATGGGGGCCAGGATAAGATACGCCAGTCCTGAAAGGATCACGCTCATGATATCAGACATGCATCACACCTCCCAGGATAATGCTGAATTCGATGAAGATACAGGCCATGCAGGCGGAGAAGCCGATGATGCGCATCTTCCGCTCGCCGAACCATTCCTCCATATACCAGTTCCGCAGGGTCACCGGGACAGTGCGTCCCATGGCGCCCCGGTAAGCCAGGTCGTCCCCCCGGTTCTCGCCGGCCAGGTTGGTCACCACGCGTTTCTTGTGGCGGCCCCTGCCGAAAGACATGAGGGGCAGCACCACCAGCAGGATGACCATCACGGACATGATGATCAGGTTGCTGTGGCTGATGACGTCCGCCGTGGTCCGGTACACCACTTCCAGGTACGGGATGACAACCATCCGGGACAATACCGGGAAGAAGATGCAGGTGAGGATTGTCAGGCCGGCCAGGGTTTTCAGGGCCAGCCACTCCACACCGTGGACATGGGTCTCCGCGTTGCCCACGGAGGACGGGATGATGGCGGTGATCTTGCCCAGCCACTTGGTCCAGTAGAAGAACGTGGTGGCGGAGCCGAAGACCAGCACCAGGAGCAGCAGCGGCTGTCCGGCGTCCACGAAGGACTTCATGGCCGCCCACTTGGAGATGAGCATGCCGAAAGGCGCCAGGAACATGCCGCAGATGCCGATGACCATGCACACACTGAGCTGGGGCATGGAGCAGAACATCCCGTCGAAAGTCTCGATATCGCGGCTGCCCAGCTGCTGTTCCGCCGTGCCTACGGACAGGAACATGAGGCTCTTGGCCACCGCGTGGAAAACAATGATCATGATGGCGGTCCAGGCCGCCTCATAGGTGCCGATGCCCGCGCAGCAGACAATCAGGCCCAGGTTGGAGATGGTGGAATAAGCCAGCACCTTCTTGCCGTCGGTCTGGGAGATGGCGGCGCAGGAAGCGAAGAAGAAAGTGGCGGCCCCCACGAACATGGCCATGGCGCCGGCATGGTTATGATGCAGCACCGGGCACAGCTTGATGATCAGGAACACGCCGGCCTTCACCATAGTGGAGGAATGCAGCAGCGCGGAAGTGGGAGTGGGCGCCACCATGGCACCCAGCAGCCAGCCGGAGAACGGCATCATGGCCGCCTTGGTGAAGCCGCAGAATACCAGCAGCGCCACCGGCATCAGCACGTCCATGCCGTTGCGGCCGATATTGAGGAGCATGGTCAGCTCCACCGTGTAGTAGGTCTGCCCCACCCAGACGATGGCCACGGCGAAAGCCAGTCCGCCCAGCAGGTTCATCCACAGCGCCTTGAAGGCGTTGGTGACAGCCTCCTGGGTGCCCGTATAGCCGATCAGCAGGAAGGAGCACAGACTGGTGACCTCCCAGCAGAAATACATATAGAGCAGGTTGTTGGACATGATCAGTCCGAACATGGCGGACAGGAAGAGGAAGATGACGAAGAAGAAGAAGGACCGTCTGTCCTCCACTTCCGGCTTCTCTTTCTGGAACTCCTCCATATAGCCCAGGGAGAAGACAGCGATGAGGCTGCCCACGATGCCGGCGATGAGGATCATGATGATGGCGAACTTGTCGATGTTCACGTCGGCGAAGACATGGATATGGCTGCCGACCTCATGCTCGAACCAGAGGATCAGCGCCACCTGGGCCACGCCCAGCGCACCGATCCAGTACCGCCGGAACTTGACGCAGGTGTAGTAGAGGATCACCAGACCCAGCACCACGTCCCCCGCCGCCACCAGCTGGGGCAGCCAGGAGGCCTCCACCGCGAAAAGATCCGGATGGGAGAAGAACTTCACCCCGGTGGCGATGGACAGCAGCATCACCGCCACAGCGGCCACCTTTGTCACCCATCTTCTCCACCGGTTGTCTTTGATGCACCACAGCAGTAGTCCCGCCACAAGCGGAACCCCGACCAAACCTTCCAGCAACAGCATCTTGCTACCCCTTTCTCCTTGCAGGCCAGCGGCCCGCCCATGTGTCCGGGTCCGGACGTCCCGGTCCGCAGGATTCCCCTGCAGGCGCGGTGAAATGCGGTTCCCACAGGATTCCGCCTTCCTTCCGGACAGATTATGCTACACTATATATTGATTAAATTTATATAGTATATACTATAACATGAATCATACACGACAGCAACAGAAAAAACCGTAACAAACGTTACAGAACAGGGTTATATGTCCCAGTGGGACAGAATTGTCATCTCCTGGATACGTACTTACTGTCCCGCACCAGGAACCGCCAGGGGAAGTCAACCGCCTCCTCGGCGTAATCCACGTTGATCCGGGGCCCCCGGGCCACCAGCTCCTCCGGGATGGTGCGGAAGTCCGCGATGAACAGCTCCTCCCCGGTCAGGTCCAGCCCGTACTGGGGCTTCCCGATGGCCAGGGCCTGGCACAGTTTCCCCGGGCCGCTGCAGAGGTTCCGCAGGTCCAGGCCGAACACCGGCTCCAGGGCCCGTATCAGCACCGCGTCCCCCTCACCGGCGGGACCCGTCACCGCGTTGAAGCAGTGGTACATGCCGTAGATCAGGTAGACGTAGGCCACGCCGCCCTCCGCGAACATGATCTCCGTCCGGGGGCTGATGCCGTTGTAGGTGTGGCAGGCCTTGTCCACGGCCCCCACATAGGCCTCCGTCTCCACAATCATGCCGCCGGCGGCGCCTTCCGGCGTCCGGTGCACCAGCAGCTTCCCCAGCAGCTGCCGGGCCGCTTCCACCGTGTCCTGCAGATAGAATGATTTTCGCATGGTCCCGTCCTTTCCTGTCTTTTCCTGTCTCTCTCCCGCTTTTCCCAGGAGAATCTCCTCTTCTCATGGATTATCCCACAAATCTCCGGAGGGATTTTCCGGTCTTCCGGAGCACAGTTTAATCGTTCAGTTAAATAGTATACACTAATTGAAATCAATGGATAAAAATCAGCGGATCAGGGCTGTTTTTTCTTCTTTGTCATCCCTTTTTCCTCTTATCCTTCCACAAATCTTCCGGCACGGTTCTCTCCCCGGCTTTCACCCATAAAAAAATCAGGCCGGAAAACTTCCAGCCTGATTTGGCAGCTTATTTGCCGGTGCTTCCGAAACCGCCGCCCCGCTCTTCTTTCTCGGTACGGTCATCGTCATCGGTCACCAGATATTTGTAGAAAATCCCCTGGGCCACACGCTCCCCTTTTTTCAGGACGATGGTCTCGGCGCCGGTGTTCAGCAGCCCCATCATGATGTGCCCCTCGTTGTCGGGATTGTTGTAATAGTCGGAATCGATGATGCCCACATTGTTGACCAGCCGGATACCGCGTTTCACCGCCAGGCTGGAACGGATATGGATACCCAGGTACTCGTCATCCTGCATGTAGGCCTTCAGGCCGGTGCCTGCCATGACCACTTTGCCGGGAACAAGCTCCACGTCCTCCAGGATGCAGATGTCGTAACCTGCGGATCCTTTGGTCTTGCGGGAAGGCATGGTGATGTCGGCGTCTCTGTACTCACTGATTTTCTCAAAACCACGTATCTTCAAAGTCAATTCTCCTTTATCACTTTACTGTGTTCATACTCACGGTTCTATTATAGCACGGCGCTTGCGCCTTGCCAATAAAGAAACCCCTGCCCGCGACGGGTGCCGGTCTTGCCGGACACGCCCGTCGTGACAGGGGTCAGATTCGCTTCAGGGACTGTCCCCTTCCGCCACGGAATCCGCGGCAGCCGCTTATCTGTTGTTCAGGACAGCTTTGCGGGACAGGTTGATACGGCCTTTGTTGTCGATCTCAACGCATTTGACAGCGATCTCGTCGCCAACGGAAACCACATCCTCCACACGGTCCACATGCTCGGTGGACAGCTGGGAGATATGTACCAGACCCTCTTTGCCCGGGAGAATCTCCACGAATGCGCCGAAGTTCATGATACGGGTAACCTTGCCGGTGTAGATTTTGCCAACCTCAGCCTCGGCGGTGATGCCGTCGATGGTGGCGATAGCCTTCTCCACAGCGTCGGAGTCGGGAGAAGCGATGTATACGATGCCGGAATCCTCGATGTCGATCTTGGCGCCGGTCTCTTCCACGATACGTTTGATCATCTTGCCGCCAGGTCCGATGATCTTGCTGATCTTGTCGGGGTCAACCTGGATGGTGGTGATCTTCGGAGCCCACTTGGACAGGTGCTCACGGGGAGCGCTGATGCATTCCATCATCTTGCCCATGATGTGGTCGCGGCCGCGTTTAGCCTGCTGCAGAGCCTGTACGAAGATATCCTTGTTGATACCGTCGATCTTGATATCCATCTGCATAGCGGTGATGCCGTTGTCGGTACCGGCCACTTTGAAGTCCATGTCGCCCAGAGCGTCCTCCAGACCCTGGATATCGGTCAGGATGGTGAAGAAGTCCCCTTCTTTCACCAGGCCCATTGCCACGCCGGCAACAGGAGCCTTGATGGGCACGCCGGCATCCATCAGGGACAGGGTGCTTGCGCATACGGAGCCCATGGAGGAGGAACCGTTGGATTCCAGAACCTCGGACACCAGACGCAGGGTGTACGGGAACACGTCCTCGGAAGGAACTACCGGCAGCAGCGCACGCTCTGCCAGAGCGCCATGGCCGATCTCGCGGCGGCCGGGGCTGCGCATGGGTTTGGTCTCGCCTACGGACGACGGCGGGAAGTTGTAGTGGTGGATGTAACGCTGCATCTCTTCAGGTCCCAGGCCCTCGATGATCTGCGCTTCACGCAGGGGTGCCAGGGTGCAGGCGTTCATGATCTGGGTCTGACCGCGGGTGAACAGGGAGCTGCCGTGAACACGGGGCAGCAGGCCTACGCGGCAGGTGACTTTGCGGACTTCGTCCAGGGCACGGCCGTCCGGGCGGATCTTGTCCACGGAGATGGTGTGACGGACGATTTTCTTCACTAATTTCTGGATGATGTAAGCCACATCGGTGCCGTTGTCCGGATATTTCTCCAGGAACACTTCGGCGATCTCTTTCTTGATGCGGTCCACGTTCTCCTCGCGCTCCAGCTTGTTGGCGTCCATCAGGGCGTCTTTCAGCTTGTCAGCGCCGTATGCCTCAATCTCCTCAACCAGCTCTGCGGGAGGAACGTATACGGGAACTTCCATTTTCGGTTTGCCGATCTCTGCCTGGATGCCGCTGATGAAATCACATACTTTGATGATGTTCTCATGAGCGAAGAAGATAGCGTCCAGCATCTCCTCCTCGGAGATCTCCTTGGCGCCTGCCTCAACCATGAGGATGGCGTCTTTGGTGCCTGCTACGGCCAGGTTCAGACGGCTCTTCTCGAACTGCTCCACGGCGGGGTTGATGATGTATCAGCCACCAATCATGCCTACACGCACACCGGCGCTAGGACCCTCGAAAGGGATATCGGAAACGCACAGTGCGGCGGAAGCGCCGATCATAGCCGGGATGTCCGGTGCGTTGTCCGGATCCACGGAAGCGGCGGTGGCCACAATCTGCACGTCGTTGTGGTAGCCTTCGGGGAACATCGGACGGATCGGACGGTCAATCAGACGGCTGGTGAGAATCGCATGGGTGCTGGGACGACCCTCTCTCTTGATGAAACCGCCGGGGATCTTGCCCACGGAGTACATCTTCTCTTCGAAATCAACGGTCAGCGGGAAGAAGTCCACGCCTTCACGGGGGGTCTTGGTGCCGGTTGCGGCTACTACGACCACGGTGTCGCCATAGCGTACCAGAACGCCGCCATTGGCCTGTTTACAAACTTCCCCGATTTCCAGGGTGAGGGTTCTTCCCCCCAGTTCCATACTGTAACTGTGCATCTTTTTTCCTCCTAAACTTATACTCTACACTCTCTTACGCTTTGCGCCGGTCGACGCAAATTATATCATTTTGGGTCTCAATCAACACCAGGGACATCTGAGGATACAGGATGTCCGTAAAAAAACTTTAACATATATATTATAAGGAATGTAACAAGGCAGGTCAACCTAAAATGTAGTTGACCTGCCTTTAATTACAAAAAGGAAGGGATACTGTCACATGCAGACGGAAAAAAGGGAGGAATCCCCTCTTCCCCTCCGGAAAAGATTTTTACAGGGACAGCACCGTGTTGAATTTATCGGAAGCCTGGCTGATGGCCTGCTGTCCGCCCACCACGCAGCGGTAGCCGTCGCCCAGCACGTCCCGGAAGACTTTGGCCAGGGCCCGGATCTGGTCCGGGGTCACGTCCAGGATCTCCTCCCGGGTCCGCTGCCGGATCTCGTCGGTGACGCCCAGCAGATCTCGGATGGCGGCCTGGGACACCTTGATGGAGTTGGTCAGGGGCACGTCCACGC
>CALAZX010000059.1 GCA_937926555.1 uncultured Negativicutes bacterium
CCGGTGGGGCGGTCCACGAAAATACAGGTGGCGAAAGCCAGTCCGCCCAGATACAGGCTCTTCTGGTAGCCGTCCGTGATCTGGCTCTCCAGTATGTAGCCCAGTCCGGTGACCACAGGAACCAGCCAGAAGCCCTGCTTGCCCAGGTAGAGAGCGGCGACAATCATGATCACATTGTCACCGATACGGTGGCGGGAACCGGAAGTGCGGTTGAACATGCGGACCATGAAGAGCATCCACAGCAGGGCCACAACACTGTCCTGACTCGTCCCCATGGCCAGGCAGGCCACCAGGGAGAGGATGCCCGCCAGGATGCCGCCAAGCTCCCGGCCGGGTTCCGGATCCAGCTCCTGCGCGATCAGATAGCTGAAGAAGAACGCCACGCCATAGTTGACGCCGTCATTGAGAACGCTCCCCGTGGCGGTGCCGGTCACCTGTTTCAGGGTCAGCACAGCGATAGTGGCGATCAGCGACAGCAGCACGGCGATCCGGTTGTTCCAGTTGTCGAAATAGAACGGGCGTCCCAGGCCGAACTTGCCGCCCTGGTCCCGGTCAATCACCGAAGTGTACTTGTTGGATTTCTTAGTCATTGTCTCTCCCGTCAGTCCAGAATCTTCTCGCCGTGGTAAGCTTCGCCGTCCGCGCCGGGCAGCAGCTCATATTCCTCGGTCCAGAGAGTCTTGTATTTGATGGCCTGGTTGTGCACGGTCTGCTTGTTGCTTTCCGGCAGTTTCTTGATGCATTTGGCGGGAACGCCGGCCATCAGGGAGTAGGGTTCCACGATAGTGTTCTTGGTCACAACGGCGCCGGCGGCGACCACGCTGCCCTCACCGATGACAGAACCGTCCAGCACCACAGCGCCCATGCCGATCAGCACATGGTCTTTGATGGTGCAGGCGTGCAGAGTGGCGCAATGGCCCACAGTCACGAAGTCACCCACAATGCAGGCGTGCTGGTCCGCAACGTGCAGACAGCAGTTGTCCTGGATGTTGGAGTAACGGCCGATCTCGATGCGGTTCACGTCACCGCGGACGGTGCAGTTGGGCCATACGCTGGCGAACTCTTTCATCTTCACCGCGCCGATGACCTCGGCACTCTCGAACACATACGCTTTTTTGTCAATTTCGGGCAGCTGCCCTTTGAATTTTCTCAACATCTCTATCACCTCATTGAATAAAATAAGATAAACAAATTCACGGAGGGATTTCCTCCACAACGCTATTATATCAGACTGTTCCGGGTTTGGGGAGAAATCCGCGAAATTTCCCGCACAGTCCCACACATACTTTTTCCGCGCGCCCGGAAGATGCGCACGCTTTCACAGAACGCTTCCGGCCCGCTTCCACTTGCCACTTTCACTTGCCGCTTCCGGCCCGCGCTCATTTCTCCTGCTCTCATTCTGCCTTCTGCAGTTTCACCCGGGAGGTGGCCGCGGCGGTGATGATCAGGATGAGGCCGGTGGTGAACAGCACATGGGGCGTGTTCATCAGGCTTCCCAGGAAACCGCCGATCAGCGGTCCGATGACGCCGCCGAACTGCTGGGCCGAAGTCACCAGACCGAAGGCCTTGCCCCGCATATCCTGGCTGGTCACGTCCACCAGGGTGGAGTTGATGTTGGGGATGGCCCCCGCCAGGAAGATGCCGTAGATGAACTGGATCACGGCGAACTGCCAGATGTTGTCCACGAAAATCTGGGTCAGGTTCACCAGACCGGCGCAGACAAGCACCAGGGTCAAGGTCTTGGCATAGCCTTTCGCCTGGCCTCGCTTGCCCCAGTAGGGCGCGGCGATGATGCCGGCGATACCGGCCAGGGAGAATACCCAGCCGCTCATCTTGATGGATTCAGGCCCGGTGCCGCCCATCAGGTCGCTGACGTACAACGTCACCAGAGGCTGGATGATCATGCCGCAGGCCTGGATCAGGAAGAACATGAACATGACGTAGAGCACGCCTCTGTTCTTCAAGGATGCTTTCAGGTCCTGGATCAGATGGATCTCTTTCTTGGCTTTCTCCTCACTGAAGGGGATGTCGCGTACCCAGATCACCGTCATGAAAGTGGCGATGAACAGGGCGATGGCCCCCACGAAGAAGGACATCCGCATACCGAACCAGACGCTGAGATAGCCGCCCAGCAGCGGTCCCATGATGACGCCGCTGCCCACGGCGGTCTGCATCAGCCCCATGCCCCAGCCCATCTTCTCTTTGGGCAGGGTGGAGGATATCAGCGCCATGGACGCCGGCACGTAGCCGCTGATAAGGCCCGTGATACCGCGGACCAGGAACATCTGGAACGCCGTCTGGACAATACCGCCGAACACATAAGTGACCGCCAGTCCCAGACCGGCCCGGATGGCCATCTTGCGCTGGCCCACCTTGTCGGCCCAGGCGCCCCAGTACGGTGCCATCACCGAGGCACCCAAAAAGGCCACAGCGTAGACGATACCCGACCAGAAATTCACCTCGTCGGACGCCACGTGCAGCTCTTTCATCAGATAGACGGGCAGGAAGGGGATGCAGCTGGTGTAGCTGGCGCAGGCCAGGAACACGCCGATCCACAGCACCGCCAGGTTCTTTTTCCAGTTGATGGCGCCACTGCCTCTCTCGTCCCATACAGACATTATTCTCACACTCCATTGATTCTCTACTGATTATATCACATTAAAATTTCAGGTGGAACACCCGCGATATGCTATAATGGATACGTTTGGAACACATTTCGGAAACACGATAAAAAAGATGCGTACCACCGGAACCGGCCCTCTGTTCCCGGAGAAGCCCGACCCTGTGCCGCACCCTGATCGCCCGGGAAATCATCCTTGACTGCCCGGTCTTATTCTTTGGATAAACTATTGTAACAGTACCGGCGGAAAAGTACAACCTTTCCCCGCCGGATTTGACCAGATTTCACAGTAAATTTAACATTTGGAGGAGTTGTATCATGTCTATCCGCACCAGTCTCACCCGCGCCTGCGGCGTCCTCGCCGTATCCCTGTTCCTGCTGCCCGCCGTGGCCTGCCAGGCGGCACCTTCCCGGACCGCCGTCAGCGACCTGCTGAAGGAGTATCCCGCCCACCACCGCCACGAGAAACTGAAGGACACCCGGATCAACCTGGTGTGGCAGCATGCCGACGTTCCCTCGGTGGACCTCTCCACCATGGATATCGTCCCCGGCGTCAACGTGGTCTCCCCCTGCTGGTACGACATCACCGACGAGAACGGAAGCATCAGGGACAAGACCGTGGAGGGCTACGTCCAGCGGGCCCACGCCAGAGGCTACCAGGTATGGCCCCTGATCACCAACAGCTTCAACCCCGCCATGACCCGTCGCCTCCTCAACAGCCCGGAAGGCCAGCAGAAAGTCATCGACCGGATGCTGGAGGAACATAAGAAACACGGCTTCGACGGCTTCAACCTGGACTTCGAGAACATCTACCAGGCGGACAAGGACAAGCTCACCGCCTTCGTGAAGAAAATCGCCACCGCCCTCCACAAGGAAGGGCTCATCGTCTCCATCGACGTTACCATCCCCGAAGGCAGCCCCAACTGGTCCCTCTGCCTGGACCGGAAGGCCTTCGCCGAGAGCGTGGACTACGTGATGCTCATGGCCTATGACCAGTACACCGTGTCCAGCCGCTCCCCCGGCCCCACCGCCGCCTACGACTGGACCGAGGAGAACATCCGCAAGACCCTTCGGGAGGTGCCTGCGGACAAGCTGGTCCTGGGCATGCCCCTCTACATGCGGATCTGGGACCGGAACCTGGCCACCGGCGCCCTCCGGGCCAAGACCCTGGACATGCCGGAAGCCAGCCGCCTCACCGTGGCCAAGAACCAGAACCCCGGCTTCAGGCTGGAATGGCTGCTCCCGGAGAAGATGTTCTACTGCGAATATGAAGAGAACGGCCACCGCTACTCCTTCTGGCAGGAGGAGTACCAGTCCCTGCGGAACAAGGCCAACCTGATCGGCAAGTACAAGCTGGCCGGCGGCGCCACCTGGCGGAAAGGCTTCGAGAACCCCCAGATCTGGCCCATGCTGGACCAGCGCATCAACCCCGGCAAAGAGGGGAAATGAGCGGCAGGAATAAAAAGACCCTGGCGGCACCATATGGTGTCACCAGGGTTTTCTTGTTGTGGATTCAATCAATCGCTTACAGGTCCTCAAAGATATCAATCTTGGTGAAGTCCACTTTCAGCGGGTCGATCTTTTTCCGTTCCTCACGTTCCGCCTCTGCGGCCGCTTTGGCTTCTTCATCCTTCTCCCCGCTCTTGCCGCTGCCGTTTTTCAGGATACGGACGATGGCGTCCGCCGCCACGCCCATGTAGCCGTCGCCCAGCTCCACGGCGCCCTCGTAGAACTTCCGTGCCTTGTCCGGATTTTTCTCCATGCCCCAGCCGTTCTCGGCGGCACGTCCCAGTCCGCACCAGCCCAGTCCGCAACCGGCTTCGGCGGCTTTGGTGAACCAGCCGTTGGCGTTGTCATGGTCTCCGGCTTCACAGAAGATCTCACCGATAGCAGCGGCGGCACGTCCCGCCATGGCCCCACCGGCTCCGTACAGCTGCTCCAGGGCGGCCAGCGCGGCTTCTGTGTCTTTGGCGGTGCCGCGGCCTTTGGCACGGGCTTCCGCCAGGTTGTAGATGCCCGCCTCACAGCCCGCCTCGGCGGCTTTGGCGAACCATTCGCAGGCGCCGGTGTAGTCCTCTTCCGATACCCGGACCTCGCCGATGGCGTTGGCGGCCTCACCGGCCACCTCCCCGCCTTCCTCCAGGGCTTTGCGGTAATAGTTCATGAAAGGTTCGCAGCCCTCCTTGAACACCGGCGGCAGGATGCGGCACATCCGTCCCATACCCAGCCAGCCTCCGGCGTCACCGGCCTCGGCGGCCAGACGGTACCTCGGGAGGGCGTAGTAATAGTCGCTGTCCCCCTCG
>CALAZX010000060.1 GCA_937926555.1 uncultured Negativicutes bacterium
TTCAGTTTTCAAGGTTCCTCTGTCTTGCGACAGCTTATTTATCTTACAACATCTTGCCGATGTTGTCAAGACCTTTTTTTCAATTTCTTTTGGAATCTCTCGGATTCACTGAAATTTGGTGAAAAAAAGTATCACCGCTTGGTGAGTAGTTGTATTATATCGTATCCATACAGAAAATGCAAGCCCCTTTTCCGTATTTTTCCGTATTTTCTATCCCTTGCCCTTGCGGTTCCATTTTCCCTACTATATATAGTAATGCAAAACATCCACCTCCCATTCCCTCTTCTTTTTACTGCTTTCCACTTCCATCCCTCCCTTCTTTTTACGCCGTTCCGCTTCCGTTCCTTCCCTCTTTTCACACCCTTCCGCAAACATGCTGTCCCTATCCCGGCTTATACTATCTCTCTTTCCATCTCTATCTCTGCTTATACTTCCCCCGACTTGGCTTGCCTGCATTTCTCAGCCGGACGGGTATTCTTCCATGATCCGCCTGCATCATTCCCGCAGATATGCATTTCTCAAACAGTTCATCTGCTAGAAATGACAAAAAAAAGTCTGCGTGCTATAATACCATAATGGAAAAGAAAATTTCATGTTATCTGACACACAAATTCTCAAGAAAAGGAAGAGGACAGAATGACAAACAAACCTTTTAACGGAAAGCTGCTGCTGACTCTCATCGCACTGGTGACCGCAGCTCTTTTCTCCATGTCCTGCGGACTGAGCCCCTCCGACCTGGAAGAAGGCCTGGTGCCCGATGCGGTATCCCAGATCTACGATGCCAACGGCAAAGTGATCTACACCACAGCTTCGGCGGAACACCGTATCCCTGTCACCTATGACAAGATTCCCAAGCAGGTGCGCGCCGCATTCATCTCTATTGAAGACAACCGCTTCTACGAGCATAGCGGCATCGACTACCGCGGAACGCTCCGCGCCCTGGTGAGCAACATCCTGGGCCACGAGGTGCAGGGTGGCAGCACCATCACCCAGCAGCTGGCCAAGAACGCGTTCCTCACCCAAGAACGTACCTTCACCCGTAAGATCAAGGAAGCCTTCCTGGCGAAACAGCTGGAGAACAAGTACACCAAGGACCAGATCCTCACCATGTACCTGAACCGGATCTACTTCGGCGAAGGCGCCTACGGTGTGGAAAGCGCGGCCCTGACCTACTTCGGCAAACACGTGAATGAGCTGGACCTGGCGGAGGCGGCCTCCCTGGCGGCCATCCCCAAGAGCCCCAACTACTTCGACCCCCTGGAGAACCCGAAAGCCAACAAAGAGCGGCAGGAAGTGGTCATCGACCAGATGCTCCGCTACGGGCATATCACCCAGGCGGAAGCCCAGAAGGCCAAAGCCGAGAAGCTGGCCCTGGTCAAAGGTCATCCCGGTGGACGCAAAGCCAACCCGGACGGCTATTTCTATGATTATGTCATCCAGGAAGTCATCGAGAAATTCGGTGCGGATGCCGTATACAAAGGCGGTCTGAAAATCTACACCACCCTGGACAGCAAGATGCAGCAGGATGCAGTGGAAGCCCTCCGCTATCTGCCGGAGATTTTCAAAAACGATCCCGACCATCTTATCCAGCCCCAGGTGGGCCTAGTGGCCATCGACCCCCAGACCGGCTATATCAAAGCCATGATCGGCGGACGCGGTCAGGATAAATTCAACCGCGCCGTGCTGGCAGTGCGTCAGCCCGGTTCCGCCTTCAAACCGTTTGTATACCTCACCGCCATGGACAAAGGCATGACAGCCGCCGATATCGTGGAGGACAAACCCATCGACATCAACGGCTACCAGCCTCACAACTACTCCTACAAGAACGATAGCAAAGTGACGCTTCGCACCGCGCTGGAACGTTCCATGAACATC
>CALAZX010000061.1 GCA_937926555.1 uncultured Negativicutes bacterium
CGGCGACATCCAGACACACGTGTACCGCCACCGGGAGCTGCCGGAGCGCAGCGCCCTGGCCATCACGGGGAAAGGGACCTACGGCACGAAAGTGTCCCTCTATGACGACATGTGCAGCTACGCCCATATCGTCAACTGCCTGAAGCACCTGGAGCTGGACGACAACGCCACCATCTCCAAGGAGATCATCATCCAGCAGGACCCGGACGTGATCATCCTGCCCACCTGGGACGCGCCGGGGATGCTGAAAGTGGAGAAGAGGGACTCCATCCTGAAGGACCCCTCCCTCAGCACCGTCAGCGCCGTGAGGAACGGCAGCGTGCGGACCGTACCGGGAAAATGCCTCTACTGCGTCTCCCAGTACACCGCCGACGAGATCAGGAACCTGGCGGAGGCCGTGTACCCCGAGGCCTTCCGCTGACATAGGCCGGCGCCACGGCCCCCGGACATTCCCCGGGGGGCGGCGATGGCACTGACAGCAAGAACAGAAAAAGATGAAAACCCACAGGGCGGATCCCTTCTCCGGATTTTCCGCGGTATGCGACGCAGGATTCCGGCGGAGACGGTCCGCCCTGTCGACAGCACCGGCAAGATCCGGAGAGAAAGGACAGACCGACAACCATGAAGAAAATCATATTCCTCACCAATATGGAATCCGACTACCTGGGCATGCAGGAGGCGGTGCGCACCCTGGACGCCGTGCCCGACGGGGAGAGCCGCTTCTCCCTGCACCAGCTGGACGGCACGGAGAGTTTCACCCCCCTGTGGGAGAAGGAGGTGCGGGAAGCCTCCTTCATCCTCGTCACCTGGATGGGGACGGGGCTCAGCTGCGACTTCCTGAAAGACGCCTCCCGGATGATGCAGAAGGAGCGGATCGTCCACCTGATGAAGATCGCCGACTCCGGCTCGGACAAGGTGGATTTCGGCCTGACCCCGGCGGAGATGGAGGCCATCCGCGGCTATTTCGCCAGCGGCGGCCTGCAGAACTACAGCTCCCTCTGCTGCTGGATGCTGCGCCGCTTCCAGGGG
>CALAZX010000062.1 GCA_937926555.1 uncultured Negativicutes bacterium
GGTCCGCCATCCCCGTGGCCCGTACAGCCGCCGAGGCGCCTACGCCCCTGCTGTGCCAGGCCTGGGACCAACTGGCGGAGTATTTCGCCGGTCAGCGGAAAGAATTCGATCTGCCCCTGGCTCCGGAAGGCACCCCGTTCCAGCACACCGTCTGGGAGAAACTCCTGGAAATCCCCTATGGTGCCACCGCCACCTACGGGGAAATCGCCGCTGCCACCGGCAACCCCAAAGCGTCCCGGGCTGTGGGCAGCGCCAACGGCCGGAATCCCATCTGCATCATCATCCCCTGCCACCGTGTTATCGGCAGCGGCGGGAAACTCACCGGCTACGCCTTCGGGCTGGAACGGAAAACGTTCCTGCTGAAACTGGAGAAAAATAGGGACGGAAGAAACTCACCCAGAAAAAAATAATCTTGCGGAAAAAGAGATAAGAAAAACAGAAGAGGAGCCCGGAGGCTCCTCTTTTTTTCATGCCCGGATCATATGCCCGAAGCACAGATTCTCTCATTTTCCATAGATATGCCAGTAGAACACGCCGCTGAGGAAGATGACCACGCCGCACAGCAGCATCACCAGCCGCTCGAACCTGAGGCGGGCCTCCATGCCCCACAGCTTCTCGACAAATTCCCTGATGACCCCCAGCTTGGTGGGGCTGCCGATACGGGATATCCATTCCCAGTTCAGCACCGACCCCGCAATCACCAGGGCGCCTACGGCCATCAGCAGGAAATAGAAGTACCGCCGGCCCAGCTCCAGGACCATGTTATCCATCGCAGCGCCCCCTCTCAGTGGAGCATCCGGCCGCTGCCGGACTCCTCATTTTCTTCTTCGTCATCCCGGTACATCAGGGTGACCGAGGGGATATTCCGGCGGAAAGTCTGGAATACAGCCCATTTCAGATGGCTGTTCCGGAAGAACTCCTGCGCCGCCCGGAGCACCGCATGCAGGTCCCAGGCCATGAAGTCCAGGTAGCCGCAGGCTGTCCCCGTGGCTCCTCCCAGAGTGGTCCAGGCGTCAGCGCCGGCCTTCTCCTCAATGGCTTCCTCCAGCGCATCCCGAAAATCGAAAATCTTCTGTGTCCGGTCCGGTTCCTCGAAACCGTCCAGGGGGTAGACGAAAAATCCCGCCGCCACGCCGTCCGCATGGAACCGGTCCATCAGCTCCTCCCGGCCGTTCCAATACTCCCGGAGCAGCCGGTCACCCCGTGTGGTGCCTGCCACCACGTCATCCCGCCATTCCTCGCCGGGTGTCTCCGCCGGCTGCTGGCTATAGCCCGAATAGCTTTCCAGGAGCAGATCCGGGTCTGCGTCCAGGGAGTATCCAAGGGAAGTGAGCGTCTCCCGCAGGTCCGACAGGAGCAGCCCCGTCACCGCCAGCG
>CALAZX010000063.1 GCA_937926555.1 uncultured Negativicutes bacterium
TCCCCGGCGGCACCGGCTGCCGCCACCCGATGTAAGAACAACAACATACAAAAAAGAATCCCGAGCGTGTTGCGCCGGCCTGAGTGGCCGGTACAGCATGTTCGGGATTTTCGTTTATATATATGGGATGTAACGGGAGCTGAATGACGGGAATAGCGTCACTGTTTTGCGGGTTTACTGTCTCCGGAAGTATCGGCCGCCGGATTGCCGCCAGCCGCATCATCAGGTGCGGAATCACCGTCCACCGCGCTGCCGGTTGCAGCCCTGTCCACGGCCGTCCCCTCCACCGCAGCCGCTCCCCCTCTTCTCCTGCGCCGCAGACTGTAGAGCACCGCGCAGACGAAGGAGGTGAAGGGGATGGCGAAGAGGATGCCGAAGCTGCCGATGATGGCCTGGAGGACTTCCACCACCACCATCTCCCGGTTCAGCAGGGCTGACCAGGAAGGCGTGAAGGAGGCGTAGAGCAGCACCAGGGTCAGGGAGCCGCCGATATAGGCCAGCACCAGGGTGTTGGACATCATGCCGAAGATGTCCCGGCCGATGCTGTTCCCCGCCTGCCAGAGGCTGTAGGAGGACAGGTTCCGGTTGGAGGATTTCATCTCATGGAGGGCCGAGGCGATGTCCATGGCCACATCCATGATGGCCCCCAGGGCGCCGATGAGGATGGCGCTGAAGACGATGGCCCGCAGGTCGATGGGATTGTCCTTGTTCAGGTACAGCAGGTAGATGGAATCCTCGTCGATGATGCCGGTGAGATGGAGGAAGCTGTCCGCCGCCAGGCTGCAGCAGGTGGCCACCAGGACACCGCCCAGGCAGCCCAGGGCCGTTGCCAGGGTCTTCTTCCCGGCGCCATTCACCAGGAGCAGGTTCACCCCCACAATCATGGTACAGGTGAGGAATGTCCAGAAATAGATGTTCCTCCCCGCCAGGATTGCCGGCACGAAAACGTAGAAGATGGCGCCGATGCAGAACAGCAGGGAGAGCAGTGTGCGGAAGCCCTTCCGGCCTCCGTATAGCAGTACCGCCAGGGCGAAGAGGACCGCGATCCAGGCCAGGATATGGCTCCGCTGGTGCTCCACATACTCCCAGTTCCCCTGCCCCGGCGAGCCGGGCTCCATGACCAGCACTTTGTCCCCCACCGCCACCTTCCGGAGGGCGGCGTAGTTGCCTCCCAGGGCCTGCACCGCCGTGACCTCGTCACCGGCGTGGACGCCTTCCCGCAGCTCCGCCTTGAAGCGGATGGTATGCACGGCGATGCCCATGCCGTCGAAACCGCCGGGAGACCGGGACATCTTCCCCTGGTCTCCGGCTCCGTCCGCCGCCATGCCGGCGGTATCAGGTGCGGCATGCTTCCCCTGGTCCGCTCCGGTTCCCGCTCCTCCGTCCGCTGCCGGCAGGATGGCCCGGACCGTGGCGCTGACCGGCGCATGCTGCAGCCGGTGAACCGGGTTCTCCCCGGTGCCGGCGGTCACCAGCAGATGGCCGATAAACAGATAGAGACAGGCCGCCACCACTGTCACCAGGTACACAGGGGAACGGCGGAACCTGTCTCTCACAACGTCGATAATGTCAGCGGGGAACCGCATGGGAATCAGCCTCCAATCACAAGAATATCTACTTTTCATTATAGCACGGGCGGCAAAGTTTCCCGCCGCCTCCGCCGGAAAAAAGACCACGAAAACGCTGCTGCAAGACCGTGTAATCCCCATCCTGCCGCCATTTCCCGCAAGTGTTATCCATAGGTAACAGAAAATCCCCAAAACGCAAAAAAAATCGCAGGACAGCTGTCCCGCGATTGTCGTTTTATGTTCATTCCCCGTCAGTGAGGTACTCCTTGATGATGATGGCCATCATCAGCTCCAGGCACACCTGGGCATCCTCCAGGTCCTTCCCCAGCAGGTCCTTGATCTTGTTGATCCGGTACACCAGGGTGTTCCGATGGAGGAAGAGGGCCTGGGCGGTCTTCGTCACGTTGCACTGGGTCTTCAGGTAGGTCTTCAGTGTCAGGAGGAAGTCCGCGTCGTTGTTGGCGTCATGCTCCAGCAAGGGGTCCAGCTGGCTGTGGTAGTACAGCTCCAGCTCGTTGGTGTCCTTGATCTGCAGGAGCAGCCGGTAGATGCCAAGATTCCTGTAATGCCCCACGTACTTCCGGCTCAGCCGCCGCATGATGCTCAGGGTGGAGATAGCCTCCTGGTAGCTGGTGCGGATGTCCACCACGCCTTTGTGGATGTTGCCGCAGGACAGCAGCAGGTTGTCGTCACCGCTGAGGTGGCTCAGTGTATCCCGGAGACCC
>CALAZX010000064.1 GCA_937926555.1 uncultured Negativicutes bacterium
CGGATAAAATTGGCAGGACGGCTCATCTGTTGTATAATGATTCCATACACTAATTTTTTCTTACATATACAGACAGGAGCGATGTACGTGCCAAAAGATTTTTTAGTAGTGGATTACGAATTCACACAGTACACACGGCGCATTGGAAGACCGAGAGGCTTCTTCTCGGAGATCATTGAGATCGGCGCTGTAAAAATAGACGGAGAGACCGGACAGGTTGTGGGCAAGCTGCAGGATTTCGTCATCCCCCATTTCTATCCGAAACAGGCCAAGGAGGCCCTGGATTTCTGCATGATCACCGACAAGGACATGGAGAAGGCGGTGCCCTTCAAGACCATGATCGAGGAGATGAAGAAGGTCTACGAGAAAGGCAAGACCTGGTTCGTGGCCTGGGGCGGCGAGGACTACCATGTGCTCAGCGAAGGCTGCAAACGGCACAAGATCGAGAATCCCATCGATTTCGACGACTATCTGGACCTGGCGGAAGCCTACAAGCTGATGAAGGGCGACAACTACACCACGGGGCTGAAGAAGGCCACCGAGGAGCAGGATGTGGACGCCGGCGGCCTCTGGCACACCGCGTTCGACGACGCCGCCAACACCGGCAAGCTGCTGCTGAAACTCATGGAGAACGGCTGGTCCGTGGAACAGTACCATGAGCAGCGGGAAGAGGCAGCCCGGCAGAAAGAGGAGCTGGCGAGAGCCAAGCACGACGCCTGGATCGCACGGATGGAGGCGTCCCGGAAGAACCGCGCCTGAGATGGGGGTCTTCCCGTACATATTTTTGAAAACAGAATCTGAAAACCTCTGCACTGCGCTTCGAAAGAAGCGTGGCGCAGGGGTTTTTGTGCTTTACGGGGAGGAGTTGCACGGGGTGAACATCATTTCAAGGAGATTCCGCAAATACTCCAAAAGTAGTATATATGAACAGTTGCTCATATGTTATAATGTATCCGTAAGATAAAGAAGTGAACCGTCCCCCTTTCTGAGGAACGCACGTTGTGAGCGGCTTCGGGAAACGAGGGACAGAAAGGATACATCTATGAAGCAGAGATCGGTACAGACTGCGGAGAAAATCGCTGAGATGCCCGCAGGGAAAAATGACAGCTGGCAGGTATACCGGGTCCTGAACCTGGACTGCCCCAACTGCGGCGCGAAAATGGAGCGAGCCCTGGCGGACCTGCCGGAAGTCCGTGAGGTGAACCTGACCTTCACCATCCGGCAGCTCCGGGTGCTCTCCGATGTCCGGGAAGGCCTGCGGGAGAAACTGCAGCAGGTGGCGGACCGGATGGAGGAGGGAATCCGCATTCTGGACAAGGCCGAGGCGGAAGCCATGGAGGCCGCCGCCCGTCGGGAAGGGAACACGCAGCAGGGAAGCTGCTGCGGCAACGGCTGCTGCGGCGGGGCTGAGGAAAGCCATGGAGCGGGTCACGACCACGACCACGGTCACAGCCACGGGGAGGGCGGCAGCCTGACTCTGGGCGGAGTGACAATCTCCCGGGACAAGCTGGAGATCGGCCTGGGCGCGCTGCTCTTCATCGCGGCGGAATGGCTCCCCGTGCTGCCGGAGGGATTCCGTATGCCGGCACTGCTGGTGGCCTACCTGGTGCTGGCCCACGGCATCCTGTGGACCGCCTTCCGCAACCTGCTGAAAGGCGATGTCTTCGACGAGAACTTCCTCATGACCGTGGCCACCCTGGGCGCGTTCGCCATCCAGGCCCGGGAGGAGGCGGTGGGAGTCATCCTCTTCTACCGCATCGGCGAGTATTTCGAGGAGCTGGCCGTGGCCCGGAGCCGCAGCCAGATCATGGAGGCGGTGGACCTCCGCCCCGAAGTGGTGAACCTGCTGGAAGGCGACGAGGTGCGGGTGGTCCCCGCGGCCACCGTGGAGCCCGGCGCCCTGCTGCTGGTGCGGGCCGGTGAGCGGATCCCCCTGGACGGGCAGGTGGTGGAAGGCGAGAGCCGTCTGGACACCGCGCCCATCACCGGCGAGTCCGTACCTGTGCGGAAAGCGGCGGGGGACCAGGTGCTTTCCGGCTGCGTGAATCTTTCCGGCATGCTGAAGATCCGGGTGGAGAAACCCCTGCAGGAGTCCATGGTCACCAAGATCCTGGACTCCGTGGAGAACGCCGCCGCGGGCAAGCCCCGGCTGGACAAGTTCATCACCCGGTTCGCCCGTGTCTATACCCCCTTCGTGGTGGGCGCCGCGGTGCTGATCGCCGTGGTACCTTCCCTGGTGACGGGGAATTGGCATTACTGGATCTACACCGCCCTGACCTTCCTGGTCATCAGCTGCCCCTGCGCGCTGGTGCTCAGTGTGCCCCTGGCTTTCTTCTCCGGCATCGGCGCCGGGTCGAAGCTGGGCATCCTCTTCAAGGGCGGCAACATCATGGAGCTGCTGAAGAACGTGACCACCGTGGTCATGGACAAGACGGGCACCGTGACGAAAGGCGATTTCTCCCTGCAGCGGGTGGAGCCTGCCGGGGAGTTTGACAAGGAGCGGCTGCTGGCCCTCTGCGCCTCCGCGGAGCAGGCATCCAACCATCCCATCGCGGAGAGCATCGTGCGGGCGGCGAAAGAGAGAGGGCTGGAGCTTGAGTCCCCGGCATCCTTCCGGGAACTGGCCGGCGAGGGCCTCATCGCGGAGACCCGCCAGGGCACCGTCCTCTGCGGCAACCTGAAACTGATGGCCCATCATGATATCCCGGTTCCCGCTGAAGCCCAGCGTTCCGGCGGCAGCCAGGTGCTGGTGGCGGTGGACGGCGTCTACGCCGGCAGCCTCCAGGTCAGCGACACCGTGAAACCCGAGGCCCGGGAAGCCGTGGCCCGGATGAAGAAGCTGGATCTGAAGACCGTGATGCTCACCGGTGACACCGAGGCCACCGCCGCGGAAGTGGCTGCCTCCACCGGCATCGACAAGGTCCACGCCCGGCTCATGCCCCAGGACAAACTGTCCCTGATGCGCGAGATGCAGAGCGGCGGGGAGAAGATCCTCTTCGTGGGGGACGGCATGAACGACGCCCCCGTGCTGGCCGGCGCCGATGTGGGTGCGGCCATGGGCAGCGGTGCCGACGCGGCCATCGAGGCCGCCGACGTGGTCTTCATGACCTCCGAGGTGAACGCGGTTCCCAAAGCCATCGCCATCGCCACGGAAGCCACGAAAGTGGCCTGGCAGAACGTTGTTTTCGCCCTGGCGGTGAAAGCGCTGATCATGGTGGCCGGCATTCTCGGCTACGCCTCCATGTGGGCGGCCGTGTTCGCCGACACCGGCGTCTCCGTCCTCTGTGTGCTGAACTCCATGCGGATTCTCTACCGCAGGTTCTGAGGCGCATCTCATAACAGAAAAACCTGTCTGTGAGGGGGGATGATACCGCCTTGAAGCGGAGCCCGGGTTTCGTCGTGGACGAAACCGGAAAACAGGCGCCGCATCAGACAGATTGATTTCATATATGCTAACCCTTTGCCGTGAAAACGGCATAAAAATACCGGTCCTGCAGTCAGACTCTCACTGGCTGCAGGGCCGGTTCTTTTTTCGGGCGCACCGTGATGACGGTGTGCCCGTTTTCTATTGTTTTTTCTGTTCCTCAGAGTTTCTCCGCCGGCCAGTGCTTCCGCACGATGCCGGTGATCTCCTCTCGGATGCGGCCGTTGGTGGCGATGATGTCCAGGTTGCCGCCGATGACGTAGGGTTTGCCGGTGTAGTCGGTGACAGAGCCGCCGGCTTCCTCCAGGATCAGGGTGCCCGCCGCCATGTCCCAGGGCTTCAGGTTCCGCTCCACATAGCCGTCATAGCGTCCTGCGGCCACGTAGCAGATGTCCAGGGCGGCGCTTCCGCCACGGCGCACGTCCAGGCTCTTGCTGAACAGCTCCTGGAACATGGGGAAGTTGGTCTCCGCGAACTGGCGGTCATAAGGGGAGGTGCCGATGGCCAGCAGGGAGTCCGCCAGCTTCTCCGTATCCGTCACGGACAGCTTCTCCTTGGTCCCCAGGAAAAGGTTCCGCAGCCGGGCGCCATGGCCCCGCTCCCCGTAGAACACCTCGCCGGTGAAGGGGTTGTAGACCACGCCGAACCGCAGGGAGCCCGCGGCGTAGTGGGCCAGGGAGATGGCGCTCATGCCCACGTTGCGGATGAAGTTCTGGGTGCCGTCGATGGGGTCCAGGATCCAGTACTCCTTCTCATGGTCGATGGCGATGCGGTCCTGCTCCTCCGCCATGAAGATGATGGAGGGATGGAGTTCGGCCAGCGCTTTCTCCAGGGTCTTCTGCACCGTCACGTCCATGACGGTGACGAAATCCGCCCGGCCTTTTTTCCTGATGCCCAGGTCGGGATGGTCCTCCAGCAGCATTCTGCCGGTATCAATGACGAGTTCAACGATTTTCTGATAGTCCAATGGGAAACCTCCTAGGAATGGGGCGGAGATGCGCCCGGTATAATATGGAGCCGCTGTGCGGACAGTCCGGACAGCGGCTTTCAGTCACCGGAAGGCGGGGACGCTGGCTGTCAGGCGCGGGCCCGGAACCTCCGGATCACTTATGATGTTTCTTCTTGCGGGAATGGTGCGGCCCGTGGTGCTTGCCGTCAGTGCCGGGGAAGGGCAGGTCCTCGTACTTCTCCGGGGAGAACAGCTTCAGGGTCTGGCCGTGAGGCCGTTTGCCGATCTTGTTGCCGATGAGGAAGAAGATCAGGGAGGCGCCGATGCCGATGACAATCTGATGCAGGGAGAAGAAGCGGATGTGCAGCGCCATGCAGGTGCAGTACGCGGTGACGCCGCCGAACATGGCCCAGATGGCGCCGGTGGAGTTGGCCCGGGGCCAGAACAGACCGAAGATCATCACCCAGAAGAAGGCCGTCTCCAGACCGCCGAAAGCGAACATGTTGATCTGCCAGATCACGGAGGGCGGCGCGATGGCGATGGCGTAGATGCCGAAGCCAAGCAGGATCGTGGTGACCATGCTGAAACGCTTGATGCCCGTGTTGCTCAGGGTCCGTCCGTTCTTCTCGATGGCCCGCATGTACACGTCCTTGATGATGGAGGACGCGGAGGTGAGCAGCAGGGAGGAGACGGTGGAGATGGTGGCCGCGATGGGGCCGATGATGGTGACGCCGGCCCAGAAGGGGCTCATGGAGCTGATGATGGTCCGGGGCGTGATGTTGTCCACGCTGCCGCCGTAGGCGGCGATATCGGGAATGGTGAGGATGCCCTTGGAGAGCACGCCCACCCAGGTTGCGATGAGGGTCATGGCGCCGATGACAACGGTGCCGATGATGATGGCGTTCCGCAGGGCCTGCGTGTCCTTGAAACTGATGCTGCGCACCACGGACTGGGGCAGGGCCAGGGTACAGATACCCACCAGCATCCACTGGCTGATATACAGGGATACGGGCATCTTGCCGTCAGACAGGGGCTCCAGCATGGCGGGGTCCGCCGTGCGGATATGGTCCATGATGGCGGTGTAGCCGCCCGCGGTCTCCAGCATGGAGTAGAACAGCACGCTGAGGCCCACAATCATGGTGATGGCGCAGATGGCGTCGGTGATGGCCACGCCCTTGAAACCGCCGATGGTGGTGTAGATCACCACGATGATGCCGAAGAGGGTCAGGCCGGTGATGTAGGAGAACCCGGTCACCGCCTCGAAGAGCTTGGCGGCGCCTACGAACTGGGCGACCATGGTGGCGCAGAAGAAGGCCACGATGAAGATGGCGGCCAGGTTGGCCAGCACGTCCGACTTGTAGCGGGCCCGGATGATGTCGATCACCGTCACCGCGTCGATGTCACGGGCGATGAGGGAGATCTTCTTGCCGAAGACCCCCATCACCAGGAAAACGACGACAACCTGGACAATGGCCATGTAGAGCCAGCCGTAGCCGATGAGCCAGGCCATGCCCGGTCCGCCCACAAAGGTGCTGACGGAGCTGTAGGTGGCCACGGTGGTCATGGCCAGCACGAAGCCGCCCAAAGTGCGGCCGCCGATGAAATAGTCCTTGGTGAAGTTGCGGGAGCGTTCCAGGGACGATGAGCGCTGCACCCGGTAGCTGATGTACAGCAGGATCATCAGGAAGAAGAAGACAGGTCCCAGGGCCAGCAGCTGGTCCATCTCGGGAATCAATGCCAGAAGGGTCTCGCTCATCTCTTATGGCCCTCCTTCTCCAGATACTCGGACTCGAACTCCGATTCGTCCAGGTCCACGTCCTGGATCACATGATTGGCCAGATAGACAGCCACCACGATGGCGAACAGCCAGGTGCCCACACAGCCCCCGATAACCCACAGGGGCGTGCTGAAGATGGTGATATCCAGGCCGGACAGGCCGAAGCCCGCCACACACCAGAAAAGAATCACCGCCAGGGTCGCGTAGCAGGTGGCTTTCGCCTCCCGGTTGGCCTGGCGGAATTTTTCACTGCGTTTCATTTTGTAAATCCTCCCAAAAACTCGTAGCCGCCGGTGAAAGAGGGCGGCGCTCTGCGTTTTCACATATTTATAGTAGCAAAAAAGGTCGATGAATTTGCCATAAAACACAAGAAGTATAACACATTTCTGTTTTTAATTCCACATGCATTATAAGGCCGGGTCCCGCTTTCGGGGGAAAGTCATGAAAAATCAGCGCAAGCCCCTCTTTTTCAGCTTAGGACAAGCCTGCCAGCGTGCGCATCACCAGGTCCACATCCTTGTTCTCCAGCTCCTGGATGATGTGGAGGTAGGTCTTCTGGGTGGTGTTGATGCTGGAATGCCCCAGACGGCGCGCCACACTGGCGGTGGAGACCCCTGCGAAGAGCAGCAGGGAGGCATGGGTGTGCCGCAGCCCGTGGATGGATATCACAGGGACCTTGCTCTTCCGGCAGAGCCGCTCCAGCTTGTTGTTGATGGTGGAATTGTATATCTTCTCGTCACTTCTTACAAAAATCGGGATGTCGGCGGGCAGGTCCTTGAGAATCTCGGAGAACTGCATCACCGTCTGCCAGTCAATCGGTATCTTCCGCACCGAGGAGCGGTTCTTCGTGGGAAGGAATCCGCCCTCACCTTTGTAGTCCCAGGTTTTGGAGATGGATACGGACTGGTGGCGGAAGTCGAAATCGGCGGGTGTCAGGGCCAACGCCTCGGAGAAGCGCATCCCCGTCTTGGCCACCAGCAGGATGAAGTAGTCCCAGTTCACCTCCTCCTTCAGGGTGAGATTGGACAGCATTGTCTGCAGTTGGAACTGGTTCAGATACTTGATCTTCTTCGGACGGGGCGTCTTCCCCTTGATGATGGCCTTCCGGGTGGGGTCCCTGTCGATGAGGCCCTCGTCCACCGCATCCAGGATGGCGCCCTTGATCTGGTGGTGGAAATCCATGGTCGTCTGACGCTCGTGGCATCTGGCATACCCGTTCAGCAGTTTCTGGAACTCGATACGGTCCAGCTGTTTCAGTGTCAGCTTCGGGACCAGCCTTACCAGCCAGCGGTGCGTCATCTTATATTTATTCATTGTCACCTGACGTACCGCGCCATTTTTGTACACCTCGATCCACCGTTTATAGTAGTCGCAGAACAATTCATCGCATTTATCCTCTTTTACCACGTTTTTCAAACCTCCTTTTTCAAGGGGGCTTACGCTGATGAAGGGTAATAAGGGTATCGAGACTGTTAAACAAGGCACTAATTCGTTGTTGTTCTTCCTCCGACGGACAATATAATTGCAT
>CALAZX010000065.1 GCA_937926555.1 uncultured Negativicutes bacterium
CTTCCGGCTCACCGCCCGGATGCGAGGCCTGGAACGGCACCTGGAGGCCGGGCGTTACGAGATCGTGGGCGGCATGTCCAACAGCGAGATCGTGGACGTGCTGTCCAAAGGACAGACCTATTCGGTGAAATTCACCGTGCCGGAAGGCTACAATGTGGTGAAGACCGCGAAGAAGCTGGAGGCCGAGGGACTGGGCGACGCCAAGAAGTTCGAGGAGGCGGCCCGGAACTACACCCCGTACCCCTACATGGAGACGGACAACCCCGACGTGATCTACAAGGCGGAAGGATTCATCTATCCGGACACCTACCAGCTGGATCCGGACATGTCCGAGAAGGACATGCTGGCGGTGATGGTGAAGGCCTTCAACACCGAGATCAACAAGGCTCATATCCCGGAAGAGGCGGAAGCCCAGCACATGAGCATCCGGGATGTGGTGAACCTGGCGGCCATGGTGGAGCTGGAAGCCGTCTACAAGGAGGAGCAGCCCCGGATCGCCGGCGTGTTCCTGAAACGGCTGGCCATCTTCATGCCCATCCAGTCGGACACCACCATACAGTACCTGCTGGGGACCCAGAAGGAAGAGGTGACCATCGCGGACACCAAGATTCCCAGCCCCTACAACACCTACATCAACATCGGACTGCCGCCGGGACCCATCGGCTCCCCGGGGATGGACGCCATCAAGGCCGTGCTCCATCCCGAGCGGACGGAGTTCCTGTATTTCGTGGCGGAGAAAGACGGACACCACCGTTTCACCAAAACGTACCAGGAGCATCTGGCGGCTATCAAGGACATACATGAGAAATGACCGGGACAGGAATCCGTGGAGGATTCCGAAGACTCCCGCGGGAAATGATGCCGCGGTGGCGGCATGGTAAGAGAAAAAAGGAGCATTATGACTAGAAAAATCGTGAAACCGGAACTGCTGGCTCCCGCCGGCAATATGGAGAAATGCCGTATGGCCCTGCTCTACGGAGCGGACGCCGTCTATCTGGGCGGCAAGATGTTCGGCCTGCGTGCCTTCGCCAACAACTTCAGCATCGAGGAGATCCGCCAGGTGGCCGACATGGCCCACGGACTGGGGAAGAAGGTCTATGTGACCGTGAACATCTTCGCCCACAACGAGGACCTGGAGAAGCTGCCGGACTACCTGCGCTCCCTGGAGGCGGCAGGCGCCGACGCCCTGCTGATCTCCGACCTGGGGGTATGGTCCATCGCCCGGCAGGTGGTGCCCAACATGGCGCTCCATGTGAGCACCCAGGCAAACACCACCAACTGGGCCGCCGTGAAGGCCTGGGAGGGGCTGGGGGCGGAGCGCGTGGTGCTGGCCCGTGAGCTGTCCTTCCCCGAGATAAAGACCATCGCGGAGAAGACCGACGTGGAGCTGGAGGCTTTCGTCCATGGCGCCATGTGCATCTCCTATTCCGGCCGCTGCTGGCTCAGCAGCTACCTCACCGGACGTGACGGCAACCGGGGCGCCTGCGCCCAGATCTGCCGCTGGGAGTTCGGCATCACCGAGAAGAACCGTCCCGGTGAGGTCTTCGACGTGGAGGAGGACGGCCGCGGCACCTACGTGATGAACTCCAAGGACCTGTGCCTGCTGCCCTACCTGGGCGAGCTGATGAAGGCCGGGGTATGCAGCTTCAAGATCGAGGGCCGCATGAAGAGCGCCCATTACGCAGCCTCCGTTGTCAGCGTGTACCGCCGGGCGATCGCCGCCTGCTGGGAGCACTCCGACGCCTACGAGGTGCCGGAGGAGTGGGTGGAGGAGCTGGAGAAAGTCTCCCACCGGCCTTACACCACCGGTTTCGCACTGGGGAAACCCGGCAGCGACGCCCAGGTGTACACCACCTCCAGCTACGAGCAGACCCATGACTTCGTGGGCCTGGTGCGGAGCTGGGACAAGGAGACCGGCCGCCTGGAGGTGGAGCAGCGGAACCACATGCGGGAAGGGGAGGAGCTGGAAGTGTTCCTGCCCGACGGCAGCCTGCGCACCCTGGTGCTCAGTGGCATGAGGGACAGCGAGGGCGTGCCCATCGACCGCGCCCCCCACGCACAGATGGTCTTCACCTGCGACTGCGG
>CALAZX010000066.1 GCA_937926555.1 uncultured Negativicutes bacterium
CAGGAACTCCGCCTCGGTGAGGACGGTGACGCCCAGCTGCTCGGCTTTCGCCAGTTTGCTGCCGGCGGCCTCGCCGGCCACCACGAAGTCGGTCTTCTTGCTGACGCTGCCGCTCACCTTGGCCCCCACGTCCTGCGCCATGGTCTGGGCCGTGGCCCGGTCCAGGGTGGGCAGGGTGCCGGTGAAGACCATGGTCTTGCCGAAGAAGGGATTGCCCTCGTCCATCTCCTGCACCGCCATCTCCATGTTGAGGCCGGCGGCTTTCAGGCGTTCCACCAGCTCCCGGTTCCGGGTGGCGGCGAACCAGGTCACCACGCTCTCGGCGATGACGGCGCCGATGTCCCGGATGCCGGCCAGGTCCTCCGCCGTCACGTCCAGCAGGCGGTCCATGCTGCCGAAAGTCACCGCCAGCACCCGGGCGCCTTTGGCGCCCACGTGCCGGATGCCCAGGGCGAAGAGGAGCTTGTCCAGCCCCTGCTCCTTGCTCTTGGCGATGGCCCGCAGCAGGTTGTCCGCCGATTTCCCGCCCATCCGGTCCAGGGTCAGCAGCTGCTCTTTCGTCAGGCTGTACAGGTCCGCCGGGTCCTTGGCCAGGCCGGAGGACATCAGCTGGTTGATCACGGAGGGGCCGCAGCCCTCGATGTCCATGGCGTCACGGGAGACGAAATGGATCAGTCCCTCGCGGCCCAGGGCGGGACAGTGGGGGTTGGTGCAGCGGTAAGCCGCCTCCCCCTCTTTCCGCACCGCCGGCCACTCGCACTCGGGACAGGTCTCCGGCATGTGGAAGGGTTCCGTCCCCTCCGGCCGCAGCTCCTGCACCACGGAGAGCACCTCGGGGATGATCTCCGCGGCCTTGTTGATCACCACGGTGTCGCCGATGCGGATGTCCTTCTCCCGGATGAAGTCCTCGTTGTGGAGGGTTGCACGGCTCACGGTGCTGCCGGACAGTCTCACCGGCTCCAGCACCGCCGCCGGGGTCAGCACGCCGGTGCGCCCCACCTGGATGACGATGTCCTTCAGCTTGGTGCGGGCCTGCTCCGGCGGATACTTGAAGGCGATGGCCCAGCGGGGATCCTTGCCGGTGGCGCCCAGCAGCTTCTGCTGCCATACGGCGTTGACCTTGGCCACGGCGCCGTCGGTGTCGTAGGCCAGGCTCTTGCGTCTGGCGTCATGCTCCTCGATGAAGCGGAGGATGTCCTCCACGCCGTGGGCCACGCACCAGTGCTCCGGCGTGGTGAAGCCGTACTTCTCCAGCAGCTTCAGCGCCGCCTCCTGGCTCTCCGGCTCCTCCGGACCTCTCACGTAGTAGGCGAAGAAGCTCAGGGAGCGCTTCGCCGTCACCTGGGGGTCCAGCTGCCGCAGGCTTCCCGCCGCGGCGTTCCGGGGATTGGCGAACTCCGGCTCGCCGGCTTCCGTCCGCTCCTCGTTGAGGCGCACGAAGGCCTGCCGGGACATGTAGATCTCGCCCCGGACATCCAGCAGCTCCGGCACCTCCTCCCCTTCCGGCACCCGCAGGCGCTGGGGAATGGACCTGATGGACCGCACGTTGGTGGTGACGTTCTCGCCCACCACGCCGTCGCCGCGGGTGGCGGCGCGGACCAGCAGTCCGTTCTCATAGACCAGGCTGCAGGCCAGTCCGTCGATTTTCGGTTCCAGCGTGTATTCCACTTTGGCGTCCGCCGGCAGTCCGCTCCGGACACGACGGTCGAAATCACGCATCTCCTCGGCGTTGTACACATTGCCCAGGCTCAGCATGGGCTCCAGGTGCTTCACCTGCGCGAAACCCGGGGCCACATAGCCGCCGGGACGCCGGGTGGGCGAATCCGCCGGCACGTCCTGGGGATATTTCGCCTCGATGGCCCGGAGAATCTTCACCAGCCGGTCGTAATCACTGTCGCTGATCTCCGGATTGTCCAGCACATAGTAGCAGTATTCGTGATGCCGCAGCTGCACACGCAGGGCATCGGCTTTCTCAAGCAGTTCCTCCCGGGTCAGCCCTTCGGGGACCAGGGACATGTCCACGGCGGAGATCTCCTCGCCGCTCTTCTTCTCTACCATATCTCTCACCTTGCTCCGTCCGCGGATGGCGGCGTTTTCCGCCTCCGCTGTCACTTCTCTATCCTCAATTCTCACGCGGTCCGCATGCGGGTTCCACGCGGTCTCACGCGGTCTCACGCGGTCTCACGGGATTCTCACATGCGGTTCAGGCCGCAGCTGTCACAGTTTCTTCAGCACGGCGTACTGGGTCAGCAGGCTGCGGATGCCGGCGCCCTCGAAGGCCACCTTGACCTCCTGGCCGTCGCTGGAATCCTTCACGCTGACAACGGTGCCCACGCCCCACTTCTTGTGCTCCACCTTGTCCCCGGCGTTGAACACCGCCTTGGTCCCCGCGCCCACCTTGGGCACGAAATCCTTCCTGGGACGGGTGAGCCAGTCTCTGCGGTTGCCCATCTCCATATCGTCCTTCTCCCGGCGGTACCGCTCGGAAGGCGTCTCCGCCGCGAACTGGGTGGCGGGACGACGGTACTCGTGCACCAGCTGGCGGGGAATCTCCTCCAGGAAACGGGAGGGCATGCTCCGCTCGGTCCGGCCGTAGATGGTCCGGCACCCGGCGCTGCTCAGGAAGAGGATCTTCTCCGCCCGGGTGATGCCCACATAGCACAGCCGGCGCTCCTCCTCCATGCCTTCCTCGTCCAGCATACTGCGGGAATGGGGGAAGAGCCCCTCCTCCATGCCTGCCAGGAAAACCACGGGGAACTCCAGGCCTTTGGCGGAGTGCAGGGTCATCAGGGTGATCTTGTCCTCCTCCATCTTGGCGTCGTCGATGTCGGACACCAGGGCCACATGCTCCAGGAAGTTGGCCAGGGTCTGCTCCTCCTCTTCCTCCGCGTCCTTCATGAAGTCCTGGGCCACGCTCATCAGCTCCTGCAGGTTCTCCACCCGGCTCTTGGCCTGGGGAGTGCCCTCAGCCAGCAGCTCGGCCACATAGCCTGTCTTGTTCATCACGTCCTCGATGAGCTCCTCCACGGGAACCTCGTCCACCTTGCCCATGAGCTCGAAGAAGATGGTGGCCAGCTCCTCCAGCTTGTTCAGGATGCGGGTGCTCAGCCCCTGGACCAGCGCCGGGTTGGTCACCACCTCGAAGAGGGAGCAGTTGTTGGCGTTGGCCGCGTCCAGCAGCCGGTTCACCGTCACATCGCCGATGCCCCGCTTGGGCACGTTGATGATCCGCTGCAGGCTCAGGCTGTCGAAGGGGTTGTGCAGCAGTTTCAGGTAGGCCATCATGTCCCGGATCTCCAGGCGGTCGTAGAACTTGGTGCCGCCCACCATGCTGTAGCTGATGCCGCTCTTGATCAGCATCTCCTCGAACACGCGGGACTGGGTGTTGGTGCGGTAGAGCACCGCCATGTCGCCGTAGCGCAGGTTCTCCTCCTTGTTGAGGCGGATGGCCTGCTCCACCACGAACCGGGCCTCGTCACGCTCGTTCTGGGCCTGGAAGTAGGTGATCTCCGTGCCGTTGGGATTGTCCGTCCACAGTTTCTTCGGTTTGCGGCCGGTGTTGTTCTCGATCACCGCGTTGGCCGCGTCCAGGATCACCACCGTGGAGCGGTAGTTCTGCTCCAGTTTCAGCAGCTTGGCGTCGGGATAGTCCTTCTCGAAGTCCAGGATGTTGCGGATGTCCGCGCCGCGCCAGCCGTAGATGCTCTGGTCCGCGTCGCCCACCACGCAGAGGTTGCCATCGTCGCCGGCCAGATAGCGGGTCAGCAGGTACTGGGTCCGGTTGGTGTCCTGGTACTCGTCCACCATGATGTAGGAGAACCGCTCACGGTATTTCTCCCGCACCTCGGGATATTTCTCCAGGATCTTCACCGCCACCATCAGCAGGTCGTCGAAGTCCATGGCGTTGTTGGCCACCAGACGTTTCTGGTACTCCACGTAGATCTCCGCCACCTTCTTCTCGAAGAAATCCCCCGCAAGGTTGGCCATGGCCACCGGGTCCAGCAGCTGGTTCTTGGCGTTGGAGATGGCGTTGCCCACCGCCGCCGGGGCGAAGCGCTTGTCATCCAGGTTCATGTCCTTGAGGATGCTCTTCAGCAGCGTCTTCTGGTCGCCGGTGTCGTAGATGGCGAAGTTGGCGCGGTAGGTCCCCAGCACCTCCACCTCGCGGCGCAGGAACTGGGCGCAGAAAGCGTGGAACGTGTAGAGCCACACATCCTTGGCCGCCGGCCCCACCATGTTGTCCACACGGCTGCGCATCTCCTTGGCCGCCTTGTTGGTGAAAGTGATGGCCAGAATCTTCCAGGGGGCCACCCCTTTCTCCAGCAGATGGGCGATACGGCAGGTCAGCACTTTCGTCTTGCCGCTGCCCGCGCCTGCCAGGATCAGCATGGCGCCCTCTGTATTCTCAACCGCAGCGCGCTGCTGCGGGTTCAGACCGGAAATGAAATCCATAAATACCCTCCAGATAAACTTCTCGTCTTGCTTTGTCCAGCGGAAACCTCACAGGTCCCGCCAGCCGGAAAAACTGGTCCGGCATTTTACATATACTCTTTTAATTTTACCATAATAGACCTATGTGGTAAAATGATTTAAAAGCAACCTATCAACTAGTATTAAAGGAGCGTTACCATGGCTGACAACATCTTCGTGCCCGCGGATTATCTGAAGAAACTCTGGCGGGTCATCATCGAATTCGACATGATCAGGGAGGGGGACCGCATCCTCGTGGGGCTCTCCGGAGGCAAGGACAGCATGTTCCTCACGGCGGCCCTGGCCGAGGTGCGCAAGCACGCCCCCATGAAGTTCGACCTGGCCTGCTACACCATGGACGCCCGTTTCGACGACCGGTTCCCCAAGGCGGAGCTGGAGGAGTTCTGCCGGGGCTACGGCCTGGAGCACTACAGCGAGGAGGTGGACATCACCGAGCTGTGGCAGGCACGGGGCGGCAACACCCCCTGCTTCACCTGCGCCTACTTCCGCCGTGCGGCCACCAACCGGAAAGCCCGGGAGCTTGGCTTCAACAAGGTGGCCTGGGCCCATCACCACGACGACGCGGTGGAGACCTTCCTGCTGAACCTGCTCACCTCCGGCCAGCTGAAAACCTTCCTGCCGGTGACCTACCTGAGCAAGAGCGGGCTGACCCTGATCCGCCCCCTCCTCTACTACCGGGAGTCTGAGATTATCCGGATGGTGGAGAAGCTGGACCTCCATCCCCTGAAGAACCCCTGCCGCTACGACGGCAACACCCAGCGCCAGGTGATGAAGGAGCTGGTGCCCGAGCTGGACCGGAAGTTCCCCGACGTCTACAACCACCTGGCCGCGGCCATGCGCTGCGCCGACCGCTCCGAGCTGTGGCCGGCGGCGCCGGACCGGAAAGAGCTGCTGGAGAAGTTCCGCGGCTTCTGGCACAAAGGCTGAGTCCGCGCCGGACCGCCCCGACGGCCGGAGCACCGTGACAGCCGGAAATGCCGGCATCCCGGGCGGCAACCTTCCGCCGGCCTCCGCGCCACGCTCTCCGGCAAAACTGCAGAATCATACACAGAAACGGAAAGACCACCCTCTCGCGAAGGTGGTCTTCTTTTTATACATACATTTTTCATTATCGCCAATTTCAGGGGATGTTCCCCCGGAACCTTGCCGCGGAGACAATTCCTCAGCCGTCTGACGTCTGACGGGTCAGACACGCTCCAGCACGGCGTTCTCCTCCTCACGGAGCAGCGCCATTCTGCGCTTACGGGTGTTGCACCGCTTGATATGGGAGAAGTAGCGGTCGCTTTCCGCAACCACCACGCCGGACAGCCCGATGAGGGCGATCAGGTTCGGGATGGCCATGAGGCCGTTCACGATATCGGCCAGGGCCCAGATGGCTTCCAGTTTGATGAAGCCGCCGGCCAGGACCATCAGGATGAAGAATGCCCGGTAGGGTTTGATGCCCTTGACGCCGCAGAGGTATTCCACGCAGCGCTCGCCGTAGTAGTTCCAGCCCAGGATGGTGCTGAAGGCGAACAGGGACAGGCCTGCGAACAGCAGGTATTTCGCCGTTCCGGGGAAGGCCATGGCGAAAGCGGATTCCGTCATGGCGGCGCCGTTCAGGACGCCGGTGTAGGCCCCGGTGACAACAAGGGTCAGACCGGTCATGGAGCAGATGATGATGGTGTCGATGAAGGTGCCGGTCATGGATACCAGACCCTGCTCGGCGGGCCACTTGGTCTGCGCTGCCGCAGCCACGATGGGCGCGGAGCCCAGGCCGGCCTCATTGGAGAAGATGCCGCGGGCGATACCGCTCCGCATAGCCAGCATCACGGAAGCCCCCAGGAAACCGCCTGCCGCGGCGGCGGGATTGAAGGCGTCGTGGATGATCAGGCGGAAAGCCGCCGGGATCTGGTCGGCGAAAGCCACCAGGATGGAGGCGGTGACGCCGATATACATCAGAGCCATGAAAGGCACGATCTTGCTGGAAACACTGGCGATACTGCGCAGGCCGCCCATGATGATGATGCCGGCCAGCACTGCCAGGAACACAGCGGTGTATTTCGGTTCGATGCCGAAGGACACGTTGGTGATGTCGGCGATGGCGTTCACCTGGGTGAAGGTGCCGCTGCCGAAGCAGGCGGTCATCACGCCGAAGATGGCGAACATCACGGCCAGGGGCTTGAACTTGGGTCCCAGCCCGTTGACGATGAAGTACATGGGGCCGCCGGAGATGTGACCCTGCTCGTCAACCGTGCGGTATTTCACCGCCAGCAGACATTCCGCGTATTTGGTGGCCATGCCGAAGAAGGCTGCCAGCCACATCCAGAACAGGGCGCCGGGGCCGCCGGCCTTCACTGCCGTGGCCACACCGACGATGTTGCCGGTGCCCACCGTGGCGGCCAGGGCCGTGCACAATGCCTTGAAGCTGTTCACGTCACCGCCACCGCCGCCCCGGGCGGTGAAGATCAGGGACAGCGCCTTGGGCAGCCGCAGCACCTGGATCAGACGGAGCCGTACCGTCAGCAGGATTCCCGTTCCAATCAGCAGGATCAGCAGAGGCGGACCCCAGACATAACTGTCTATCAAATTCAGCAGCTCAAGCATTTTATGTTCCCCCATTTTCCAGATTTGTCTTCTTAACAGTTTGAAGGGGCTCTTTCCCCTTGGTGTTTCTTATTGTAAACAGTAGAAGGTCTTTTTTCAAGTGTTTCGGGTCATGTATACATGTATACTTTTTATTATTTCTTACACCTTTGAATTTATATCCGTGTTTTATTCATGTTAATGTTAATCGATGTATCCAAAATATCCATTTTGTATTCGTTCAAACAGCATCTTTGTCTGTCTCAGCGGAACATCCCCCTCCCCAGTCCACGTTGCGTCACCGGGGGCATACACGGGAGACGTTCCATCCATGGCGGTTTACAGCCGTTTACAGACCCGGGACGTATTTGTGGATAGCGGGACACCGCATGGAGAGCCGCTTTTCCCGCCCCTGTCCCGCGGAGTTCACAGAAATGTAACCGGTTCCATGTTGAAAACACTGGCGCAAATCCGATTATATAAATATACTTTCTATCATAAAGGCGGAAATTCCGCGGAAAACCTCCTCCCCCACCGGAAATCACGGTTCCTCCGTCCCGGAAAAGGCGACGGCATCCCGGATTCCTCACAAAAAACGCAGAAACGGAGTACGCCATGACAAGACAGGACAGACTGGGGATGGTGCTGCTGGGAGCGCTCACCTTCCTTCTCTACGGATTCTTCAACAGCTTCCTCCCCATCACGGACCCGGTGGAGTCCAACTATGTGCTCACCGCCAAGGAGATGTTCCTCCGGGGCGACTGGCTGACCCCCTATATCTACGGAGCGCCCTGGTTCGACAAGCCCATCTGGACCTACTGGATGCTGCTGCTCTCCTTCAAGATTTTCGGCATCAGCGATTTCGCCGCCCGCTTCCCCTCCACCCTGGCGGCCTCCCTCAGCGTCATGGCCCTCTACGCCACGGGGCTGCAGGTGTTCCGGCGGAGCTCCGCCGCCCTCTGGACGGGGCTGGTCACCACCACCTCCCTGGCCTTCTGGTACATCAGCCACGGCGTCATCACCGACAGCTACCTCTTCCTGGCCACCGTCGGCATCTTCTCCTTCTCCCTGACCGCCCTGCGGCAAGGCTCCCCCGCCACATATGCCTGGCCTATGCCTGCGCCGGGGTAGCCGTGCTGGTGAAAGGTCCTGTGGGGCTGGTTCTCCCCGGCATGATTCTGGTGGCCTTCCTCCTGGGCCCGGGGGAGCGGCGCCGCCTGAAGCTGCTCTTCCACCCCGCCGGCCTGGCGGTTTTCGCCCTCATCGCGGTCCCCTGGTACCTGGCCATGTACCACCTCCACGGAGCGGCCTACATGGAGCAGTTCCTGGGGCTCCACAACTACGTCCGGGCCACGGTCTCCGAGCATCCCCGGAGCAATGTCTGGTACTACTACCTCCTGCTGTGGCCCGTCATGTTCCTGCCCTGGACCGGCATGGTGCTGCGGGGAATCCGCTTCCGCAGCGGCTTCCCCCTGAACCGCTGGTGCCTCTTCTGGGGGCTGGGCGTGGTGCTTTTCTACAGCCTCATGGCCACCAAGTATGTGACCTACACCTTCATCTGCATGATCCCCTTCGTCCTCTACGGCGCCCACGGGCTGGAGACCCTGGAGGAGACCCCTTTCCGGATCCGCAGCGGCCGGTTTCTCTCCCTGGTCAT
>CALAZX010000067.1 GCA_937926555.1 uncultured Negativicutes bacterium
GCTTGACTCCGGCACGGCGTCTCCCATGCGCATAAAAAGAACCCTGCGGTCCATGTTTATCATGGGCTGCAGGGTTTTCTGCGTTCAGGGAGTATTCTGTTATCCAGGGTTTCCCGCCGCTCCACCTCTCAGCTGGGTTTCCCGCCGGCCGGCTACGTGACTCAGCGGTCTCCTCTCCCTTCCGTGCCCTCCTCGGGCAGGGTGTCCATCAGGGTGATGGAGCTGCCGTCACTGAAGATCACGTACTGGATGTGGAAGACGCCTTTCAGGTTGGCGCCGGTCCGGCCGGCCAGGATGCTCTGGTCGGGGATATAGGGGCTCAGAGGCCAGGCGTTGTGCACGGTGACGGACTGGCCGGGACGGATGCTGTTAGCCTCGAAGCTCTCTGCGAACCGCTCGATGCCGGAGGGATCCGCCACGGAGAGGGTGCCGGAGAGGCTGATGATTTCCTTGTCCCCGATGTTGCTCAGGGTGAAGACCGCCTCCAGCTCCGAAAGGTTGGGGGAGCCCTCAATCTCACGGATGGAGAAGACGGGGGCCTTGTCGCCCTTCTCCTCGATCCGCACGGCCCGGGCAATCTTCTCCCGCAAGGGGGCGTTCAGCTTGTCCAGCCGTTCCAGGATGGCTTTCCGGCGGGCTTTCAGATAGGAGGGGAAGTCGGTGGTCTCCGTCACCACCCACTGACCGTCTTTCCGTTCCATCCGGAGTTTCAGGGGAAGGTCGGCGTCCAGCTGCCGGTCGTGGACCGTAAGGGTGGCGATGGCCACGTTGCCGTCGGATTCCACTCCGCCCAGGGCGGAGAAAGTCAGGTTGGGCATGCCGATTTTGTAAGCCATCTCCCGGGCCAGGTGGTAACCGCGCTCGCTGGTATCCTCATCTACCGGGCCGTCCGTGTCCAGTCGGCCGGTGATGATGAAGTTGCGGGCCTGGCCGGTGAACACGGGGATGACCACAGGACGGATGCTCCGCATATACGCTTTCAGCGCCGGATTCATCCGGGTCTGGCCGCTCCCGTCCCGGGGGCTGAACTCCCAGGTGACGGTCTCGTCGAAAATCTTGCCGAAGAGCCGGTCCGTGTCGATATGCTCCTCCACATAGGCGGTGTCGTGGCGGTTGATAGCTTCCTGCAGCTGCCCCAGAGCGTATTTCGGGGTGCGGACCCAGTAGCCGAAGTAGAAGCCCAGCAGGGCCGCGGCCAGGAGGATCAGCGCTCCCAGAAGCACTTTCAGTTTCGTTGACATGATGATCCTTTCTGTTCCGGGATTCTTTCCGCGTCTCTTTCCGATAAGTCCATGGAATAAGGTTGTACAAGGGAATCATGCCACATAGCTGTATAAAGGAATGAGGCTATATGGATGAACCCGTAGGAATGAAGTTACATAATGGAAAGAAGGGGAAGGTTCCGGACACGATATCTGTAAAAAACATCGAGTTTATAAGGTATATTGTATCTTCCGGGTATGTTTTGTCAAGGGGTAAAAGAAAAATAAAGGTCAAAAGGTAAAAATAGTATTTGACTTTTTGACCTTTTGCGTTATAATTAATTTAACAACAGAATAATGCAAGTAAAAAGAGGGTACCGGAGTACCCTCTGAAAGTCAGTTCTGACGGGGATTGAGCCCCTTTGGTCCAAGCTTATTTGATGATGGCGATGCCCAGAAGCAGCAGGACGATCAGGAACAGCAGCATGGTGTTGTAGAAGCCCAGCCGCTCGAAGTGGTGGTTGGAAACTTCCTCGTTGAGGAGGTTGTAGCAGCGCTGCAGCACCTGCATCTTGTTCTCGATGTTCTCCTGCCATACGGAAGCTTTCAATAAAGAAAGATACCGTGTGTACACCTTGGCGAAGAAGATATCCTCGGTGAGTTCCAGGGCGTTGGTGATGTTGCTGGTGAGACTGCTGACGTCGGCCATGGTCTCCAGGAGCTCCTCCCGGAGATGACGGTACCGCTGGAGGCGGCTTCCCTTCTTGTCGAAGGCGCTCTCCTCGATGACGTCGTAAGTCTTGTCGATGGCCACGGTCAGGAAGTTGTCATAGTAGCGCAGTTCCAGGAACTGGGCGTTGGCGAACTCCAGCAGGTCCGGGATATCCATACTGCCGGTGGCGTCATAGACAACGGCGCTGTCCCAGGCCAGATAGGCCACATCGTCGGAATAGGAGAAGCGGTTGGCCAGGGTGCTGGCGCGGGTCTCCTCGTTGATGGGGTTGGGATCCTTCAGGAGGAAATGGGCGATGTCCCAGTCCGCCGGAACGGGATCCTGGAAATAGTACACCACGAAGTCCTCGTCGAAATCGGAGACACGTTCGTTGGTGCAGGCTGGTTTGATGGTCTCCAGCGTGGCGTCCAGGAAGTGGCGGAACTCAGAGTCCGGCATATCCTCGGTGGCCATGACCAGATCCATGTATTTCTCGTAGGTGATGTCCTCGTCCACGGTGATGGTGAGAATCAGGCAGATTACACCCAGTTCCTGGATGCGGGCCTTCACTTCCACCAGATGGGTCTCGTCACCGATCATCAGCTCGTGGGAGCCCAGCTCCACCAGCACGGGCGGATCCTTGAAAGTGATGGACTTCGTGGAGATACGGTCGAGACGGAGCCGGGAGGCAATCTTATTGCGGCTGAGCCAGAGGGCCTGGACCTGGTCCAGGTTGATCTCATCGGCCACGTCATATAAACGGTAAACAATAATTGAGCTTCTCATGGTTTTCCCCTCACAGACATTGACTACAGGTTGGATGAATTCAGTCGGCCGGGTGTCCGGTCCTATACAATATTCGCCATAGGACGGAAAATCCCTGCCTCCAGCCGGAAACTTGCAGGTTTCCTGTTTAAACCATATTTTACCATAAAAGCTGCATTTCATAAATAGCTGTGATGTTCCGCCGCAAGCGGAGCCGACAATCCGGGGCGGGCGTCCCGGAAAGACAGCAGACAGTGAATGACAGAAAACAGATCAGGAGATGATTATTATGTATGAAAACTACACTGAAGAGGTAAAGGGCATCCTGGAAGCGGCACAGCAGCAGGCCATGATGAATTACAACCAGGAAGTCACCAGCGCCCATCTGCTGCTGGCTCTCTGCGGCGGGGATTTCTTCAAATTCCTGCTCCAGACGTTCAAAGTCAATCCGGAGACCTTCACCAATGAGGCCCAGGAGCTGGTGAACCGCGTTCCTTCCGTGAAGGGGCAGGACCGCCAGCTGATGATGAGCACCGACTACGGCCGCGTGCTGGCCGTGATCGGCCGCAAGGCCGGCAAGGGCAATGTCACCGTGGGCCATCTGGCAAGCGCACTGGCCAGCGACGGCAGCGCCGAGGTGACGGGGCTGTTCCGCAAATACGGCCTGGACAGCCAGAAGATCGAGCAGATGTATGAGCACTATCTCAACAGCTCCGCCAGCGACGAGACCAAGAAGACCCTGGAGAAATTCGGCCAGGACCTGACGGAGAAAGCCAAGAAAGGCAAACTGGATCCGGTGATCGGCCGTGACGACGAGATCCGCCGCACGGTGGAGATCCTCAGCCGCCGGAAGAAGAACAACCCGGTGCTCATCGGTGAGCCCGGCGTGGGCAAGACCGCCATCGTGGAGGGCCTGGCCCGCCGTATCGTGGCCGGCGACGTGCCCGAGAGCCTGAAGAACAAGACCCTGTACGCCCTGGACCTGGCCGCGCTGGTGGCCGGCGCCAAATACAGAGGCGAGTTCGAGGAGCGGCTGAAGAAAGTGCTGAAAGCCGTATCCGACAGCGCCGGACAGATCATCATGTTCATCGACGAGCTCCACACCGTGGTAGGCGCGGGCGCCGCCGAGGGCTCCATGGATGCGGGCAACATCCTGAAACCCATGCTGGCCCGTGGCGAGCTGCGCTGCATCGGCGCCACCACCCTGAACGAGTACCACAAATATATCGAGAAGGACAGCGCCCTGGAGCGCCGGTTCCAGCCCGTCATGGTGCCGGAGCCGGATGTGGAGGACACCATCTCCATTCTCCGCGGCCTGAAAGAGAGATATGAGGTCCATCACGGCGTGCGGATCAAAGACGCCGCCCTGGTGGCAGCCGCTGTGATGTCCAACCGGTACATCAACGACCGGTTCCTGCCGGACAAGGCCATCGACCTGATGGACGAGGCGGCAGCACGGCTGCGTACGGAGATTGACTCCTCCCCGGCGGCCATCGACGAGAGCAAGCGGAAGATCCTGCAGCTGGAGATCGAGGAGCAGGCCCTGAAGAAGGAGGACGACGACGCCTCCAAGGACCGTCTGGTGAAACTCCAGGACCAGCTGGCCGAGCTGAAGGCTGAAAACGCCGAGCTCATCAAACGCTGGGACGCCGAGAAAGCGGAAATCGTGAAAGTCCGCGAAGTGAAAAAAGAGATCGACAAGGTGAAACAGGAGATGGAGAAGGCTGAACGCTCCTACGACCTGGACAAGATGGCCGAACTGAAATACGGCCGCCTGCCCGAACTGCAGAAGAGCCTGAAAGAGCTGGAAGCCAAGCAGGGCGGCGAGGACGCGCTGCTGAAAGAGGAAGTGGACGAGGAGGATATCGCCAAGGTGGTAAGCACCTGGACCGGCATCCCCGTACAGCGTCTGGGCACCGGCGAGCGCGAGAAGCTGATCCATCTGGAGGAGACCCTCCACGAGCATGTGGTCGGCCAGGACGAGGCCGTGAAATCCGTTGCGGACGCCGTAATCCGCGCCCGTGCCGGCATCAAGGACCCGGACCGTCCTATCGGCTCCTTCATCTTCCTGGGACCCACCGGCGTGGGCAAGACCGAACTGGCCAAGACCCTGGCCGAGGTGCTCTTCGACGATGTGAAGAACATGATCCGTATCGACATGAGCGAATACATGGAGAAACACACTGTATCCCGCCTCATCGGCGCACCTCCCGGCTACGTCGGCTATGACGAGGGCGGCCAGCTCACCGAGGCTGTACGGCGTCATCCCTACTCCGTCATCCTCTTCGACGAGATCGAGAAAGCACATCCCGATGTGTTCAACGCGCTGCTCCAGGTGCTGGACGACGGCCGTCTGACCGATGGCCAGGGCCGCAGCGTGGACTTCAAGAACACGCTGATCATCATGACCAGCAACATCGGCTCCCAGAAGATCATGGAGAGCGGCGGCAACCTGCCTCCGGAAGAAGTGCGGGAGCTGCTGATGACCCGGTTCCGTCCCGAATTCCTGAACCGTGTGGACGACATCGTTGTCTTCAAGGCCCTGCAGCAGGACCAGATCAAGGATATCGTGAAACTGATCCTGAAAGAGCTGGGCGACCGGCTGGACAAGCAGCTTGAGATCAAGCTGAGCTGGACCGACGAGGCTGTGGCCTACCTGGCAGACGCCGGGTTCGACCCCGCCTTCGGCGCACGTCCGCTGAAACGGCTGATCGTGCAGTCCGTGGAGAACGTGCTGAGCCGCAAGATCGTCAGCGGCGAGGTGAAAGGCGGCGACGCCGTGGAGATCTACATGGACAACGGCGCCATCGACGTGAAGAAGAACTGAGCCACGCCCGTTTTCAGAATGAACCCCTAAACTCATAAACCCTCCCTTACAGCGCCCCGCTGTTCCCTCACCGGAATGGCGGGGCGTTTTTATGTGCGCGTAGGGGCAGGTGCAGACCCGGGTGACGGATGGGGTGAAGGGTGGATTCCGGTGCGGGGATGAGCGGATCCATAGGCGTGAGGCTATTTGCCGGCCCGCTCTATCCTTCTATCGTGAACAAAGGTTTATTCCCTAGCGGTTTTATGGTAAAATAAGAAAAGAACCCGGACCGGACATCCCGGAACACCACCGGACCCCGGAGCCGGAACGGAAACAGAACCAAGCCGTCTCTCTCCCGTCAGGGCGGAACGGGCGGCCGACTGCCCCCGGCAGAGACGTGACAAGCTGATACAAGGAGGAACAGCCGATGAAAACTCTGAAGAAGATACTCTTGATTGGCGGTGTATGTTTTGTAGGCTACAAACTGGGCCAGAAACTGATGGAGGAGAAGAACATCGCTCCTTCCGAAGTGGTGGATGACCTGAAGGCCAAAGCGGAAGCCTGCAAGGAACAGGCCGAGGAATACATCAGGAAGGCGAAATCGAAAGAGAAGGAGCAGGAGGAGCAGGCCCGCAAGGTCTATGTCTTCGGCCCTGACAAGCGGATCGAGATCATCCGCCTGTCCCCGGAAGTCACCGGCCTCTATGACAACAAGCTGAACCTGCCCATCGAGAAGCAGGTGCGGTCCTACAGCGAGGACGGCGACACCCTCTATGTGTACGCCGCCATGGCCGACTATGTGATCAAGGCGGAGCCTTTCCATATCTGCGCCTACGTGAAGAACCGGGACAACGCTCCGCTGCTGGCGGAGAGCCTGGGCGCCCATTACAGTGAGGATGAGGCCACGGTGTACTGCTACGGCAAGACGGAGAAGGTGCCCCTGGTGAAACCGGAACCGGAGCCGGAGGTGGTGGAACCGGAGGCGGAAGCCGCCGAGCCCGCGGAACAGGCGGAGACGGCGGATGCCGGCACAGCCCCTGAGGCTGAGGAAGCCGGATCTGCGGAGACCCCGGTGGAGAATGCCGGCGGGGCCGCAGGAAAAGCCGAGGAGGAAGCCCCCAAAGCCTGAGTTGAGGCGGAGCGCCATGCCGGAGATGTCAGCGGCGGCATAACGTGGCACACCGCGTTATGCGGAGCGGCGGAATCCGGCACAACAGAAAACATGACGACAGATACACAATCGCGGCAGCCTTGCTGTTTTGCGGTTGTGTGTTTTTTTGCTATAATGTAGGTATGATAATTTAACCTGGAGGACTGTGAGCAGAAAGCGGGGGATTCTTATGATCATCGGTGTTGGCTGTGACCTGGCGGAAGTGGACCGTATCGGCAAGGCGCTGCAGCGGAAAGGATTCCGTGAGCGTGTCTATACGGCGGCGGAAATCGAGTACTGCACGGGCCCGAAAGGGGACAAGGTGGAGAGCTACGCCGCCCGCTTCGCGGCCAAGGAGGCTTTCCTCAAGGCCCTGGGCACAGGGCTGCGGGAGGGAAGGCTCCTGGAGATCGAGGTCCTCAATGACGGGCTGGGGCAGCCGGAACTGCATCTCAGCGGACATTTCGCCGCGCTGGCGGAGTCCCGCGGGGTGACGGACATCCGGATGAGCCTCAGCCATAGGGGAAACATGGCGAGGGCGGTAGTGATACTGGGAGGAGCATGACATGAGAGTCGTGCTGGCGGAAGAAATGCGGAATCTGGACCGGATGGCGGAAGAGGAGATCGGCATTCCCGGACTGGTTCTGATGGAGAATGCCGGCCGGGCCGTGGCGGACCGGGCGGAAGAGATGCTGGAAGGCTGCCCCGGGCGGCATGTGGTGATTTTCGCCGGGAAGGGCAATAACGGGGGCGACGGTGCCGGCGCGGGGCGCTGGCTCATGAACCGGGGCGCCCGGGTGACCCTGGTGCTGGCGGGACTGGTGGATGACCTGTCCGGCAGCGCCGCCGACGAGATGCAGTACTACCTGTCCTGCAACGGCAAGGTGCTGGAGCTTCCGGTCCTGGAAGGGCCGGAGGACATCCGTGAGATCCGCGGTCTGGCCCGGGAGGCCGACCTGATCATAGACGCCCTGCTGGGCACCGGGTTCAGCGGCGAGCTGCGCCCGCTCTATACGGAGCTGTGCAAAGCCATCAACGGCAGCGGCCGCCCGGTGCTGGCGGTGGACATCCCCACCGGGGTCAACGCCGATGACGGCAGCGCGGACCTCCACGCCGTCACCGCCGACGTGACGGTGACCATGGCCCTGCCCAAACAGGGACTCTACCTCTGCCCGGGCATGGAGCTGGCGGGAGAGGTGGACGTGGCGGATATCGGCATGCCTCTTCCCATGCTCCTGGAACCGGCGGGGGACCGCTGGCTCATCAACGGGGAGATGGTGGCCAACCTGCTGCCCATCCGTCCCCGGAACATGCATAAAGGCGACGCCGGCCGCGTGGTGACTATCGCGGGATCCTACGGCTATCTGGGCGCCGCCGAGCTGGCAAGCCGGTCCGCCGTCCTTTCGGGGGCCGGTCTGGTGACCCTGCTCACGCCCCAGGTGGTGCGGAGCATGCTGGCGGTGAAACTGACGGAGGTCATGGTGAAATCCCTGCCTTCGGACAACGCCGGCATCCTGCAGGACGGCGCCGTGGAGGAGGCCGCCTCCCTGGCGGCTTCCGCGGACGCGGTGGCCATCGGGCCGGGGCTGGGCACGTCCGAGGAGACCGCCCGCCTGATCCGGGAGATCCTGCTGCATACGGAGAAGACCTGTGTGGTGGACGCCGACGCGCTCACCGCCCTGCAGGACCATACGGACATCCTCCTCCACATGGTGGGGGACCGGGTGCTGACGCCCCATCCCGGGGAGATGGCCCGGCTGACGGGACTGTCCGTGGCGGAGATCGAGGCGGACCGGGTGGAAGTGGCCCGGGAGTATGCGGAGAAATGGCAGTCCGTGGTGGTGCTGAAAGGCGTTCCCACGGTGGTGGCCCTGCCCGGCGGGGAGAGCTACCTCAATATCAACGGCAATCCCTCCATGGCCGCCGGCGGTTCCGGTGACGTGCTGACAGGGCTCATCGCGGCGCTGGCGGCACAGGGCATGGAGGCGGCGGACGCGGCGGTGGCCGGCGTCTACCTCCACGGACTGGCGGGGGACCTGGCGGCGGAGGGCCGTACCGGCATCAGTGCCGGACAGCTCCTGGAAGC
>CALAZX010000068.1 GCA_937926555.1 uncultured Negativicutes bacterium
CCGGGCAGTGTTCCAGCTCTTTCAGCAGGGCCAGCTGTCCCTCATAGGGCCCCAGGGTCTCCAGCCGGAAATCCGCCGTGGGGACCTTCCCGGGCTTCCGGGCGTTGTCGGGAAGCCGTTCCAGCCGTTGGAGCAGCAATCCCTGTTCCCGGACCAGCAGACTGTACCGTCCGGTGATTTGCGGCATGTCCTTCTTCCGGGGGATATCCCCGGAGACTTCCGCCAGTTCCGCTTCCAGCCTGGCGCTTTCCGCCGGGTAATCCGGATGGACCCCGGCAAACGTCTTTCTATCAGCCAGGATGCGCTCCCTGCTTGCCAGCAGCTCTGTATTGACACGGTGCTCCTGCCAGCGTGGCACCAGCCACCCTGCAGTCACCGCCGTGATGATAATCACAGAAAACAGCAGATAGATGCTGTACCTGCTGTTTTTTGTGATCACCCTGCCCGTCCGCTCCCGGAAAAGAGCGGCGAGCCTGTTCCGGATTCCGCCGGAACCTCCGTCATGCTTGCGCTTACCCACGGTCCCCGCCTCCTTCCGGAAGCAGCAGTATCTCGTAGGAGAAGGCGCCGTCCCGGTCCTTCCCCTGGCCCCGTCCTGTATGGAGGATGATGGCCTCCCGGATGGCGGGCGCGTTCTTCAGCTCCTTGCGGAACAGGAGCAGCTCGTCCAGTGACAGGGTCCTGCCCCGGAGCAGCACCGCTCCGCCGGGCGTTCCACCGGGCTTGCGGCCTGTCGCGGACTTCTTCCCGCTGCCGCTTTTCCTCCCGGACTCCGCCGTTTTCGCCTCTCCGCTTTTCCGGGCGGCGGACTTTTTCACGGACTGCGGGGACCCGCTGTCAGGAAGCATATTCCGGTACTTCCTATATTCGCCGCCGGACAGCTGTTTCCCTTCAATAAGCCAGCAGCCCGGAGGGATAATTTTGCCTACAGTATCAATTAAATCATACCATTTAAGACTGCTTTCCGCCAGTGTTTCCCGCAGTTTTACGCTCTTTTCCAGGGCTTTCCGCTGTTTTTCCCAGGATTGCTTCCGGGTCTGCCAGATCTCCGTCTCCGCCAGTTCCCCGGACCGGCTTTCCAGCGCCTTCCTGTCACGGTACAGCAGGACTTCCGTCCCCGCCAGACCCAGCAATGCCGTCACCACCAGCGCCAGGGATATCCCCCGGTACACTTTCCAGAGGGGAATCCCCTCTCCACGCCGCTCTCCGGCCCGGAGGTCCAGCCTGGAAACCTCCGTTCCCCCTTCCTGGGTTCCACCTTCCGCTGAGGACCCGTCCCCGTTCCGGCTTCCTCCGTCAGCCCCGCCCGGAACAGCCAGCGATGCCGGATAGATACCCCCAAGAACCAGCCCCGCCGCCTCCGCAGCAAGATTCAGCGCCTCCGCCACGGCCTTCTCCGCAGCGCAGTAAAGCACGGGACGCAGGGCCCCGTCCCCACCGGAACCCAGCATCACAGCCCCGTCCACACATTCCTCCGTGAAGGGGATGTACCGTTTCCCCTCCCAGGAGGCGGCCCGGGCTACCTCCTTCCGGTCACCGGGAGGGATCCGCAGCAGCTTGCTGAACAGCCGGGAGCCGCCCAGGACCCAGAAGCAGGCCAGCCCCTCGGACAGCGCTTTCCCGCAGCGCTCCCTCACCAGCTCGCCCAGAAGCCGGGGCTGGGCCGTATACCCGCCATGCCGCAGCTCCCCGGGCAGTTCATGGACCGCTACCGGTACATCATCCAGCTCTCCGGAGGCGGAACCGTTCCCTCCGTCCTGCCCTGCAGATCCGGCACCCCCTGCCATCTCTCCTTCCGGAGAGGCCACATCCATCCCGGGCACACCGGCATGCCGCATGGTCGCCAGCAGCCCGCGGAGGACAGTATCACGGCTGGAGGAACGCCGCTCCTCCGGCCGCCGGTTTGAGACCGGACCTTTGTAAAAAGCCACGAAAATCGCCTCGTCGGAAATACCCAGGAACAGTGCCGGCACCTGTTCCCTCCCTTTCGCCAGGAGACGGCGCAGCCGGCGGATCACAGCGAACCTCCCAGCACCAGGGCCAGATACAGCTCCCTGAGACCATCTCCCCAGAACCAGGCGGCCACCGCGCCCAGGGAGAGGAAGGGCGCGAAGGGCAGCGGATCTTTCCGCCCCTTGAGACCCAGCCCCACCAGGACAAGCCCCGCCCCGGCACCGGCCAGAAGGGATACCGCCAAGCAGACAGCCAGGTCCGCCGGTCCCAGCCAGCAGCCCAGCACCGCCGCCAGCTTCACATCCCCCCAGCCCATGCCGCCGTCACTGGCGAAAATCACCAGCATGGTGGACACGGCGCCCAGCATCAGTCCCGCCAGCCGCTGCCCCAGGAACCCGTATGAGAAAACGCTCTCCAGGATGCCCTGCAGCCCTCCGCCCGTGAAACCGGCGGCCTCCTTCACCGCTCCCGGCCAGCCGGCGACTTGCCACCCGGATCCGGGACCGGTCCATAGAAGCGCCATGCCGCCGCTTCCGACATGACGCCACACTGCCGCCAGCACGGCGACAGGCAGCAGCAGCAGGAGCAGCTCGTCGAAAATCACATAATGGTGCCGATCGATCAGGGAGATCAGCAGCAGCAGGGAGAGAATCCCGCAGCTCAATGCCGTCCCCAGGGCCCCATACCCGGAAAGTCCTGCCATCCCGGACGCCGGCAACAGCAGGCCGCATCGCCAGCCGCAAAGGAGGAACAGGCATCCCCCCGCAAGCTCCGTCAGCGGCAGTTCCGGCGACAGTCCCTCCCCGCAGTAGCGGCACCTCCCCCGGAGCGCCAGCCAGCTCCCCACCGGCACCAGGTCGTACCAGGCCAGGGGATGCCCGCAGAAAGAACAGCGGGAACCGGGCCGCAGGATGGACTCCATCCGCGGCAGCCGCTCCCCGCAAAGCTGCAGAAAACTGCCCATGACACAGCCCGCCACAAACAGCAGGCCGCCGTACAGCATTCCCTCCATATTCAAAACCAGAAACATCATATTCTCCATTTCCGCACACCTTTCCGGCGCGGGAAAGAAAAAAGGCTCTTCACCGCCGTAGAGACAGCGGCGGTCCGCAAAACGGACTTATGCTATTATACCACGATTCACCTCTAAACGCGACATCGTTCCGTTAAATAGCGGTTATCGCAAATCCGGTTTCCCGCGCACAAAAAAGACGCCCCCGCCACACGGCTTTTCAGCCGGGGCAGGAGCGCCAGAGGGTGTATTGTCATGTAAACAGCTGTGGATCATCCACTGTCCCGGTGCAGGGACGGCGGCAGAGTTCCGGGCTGATCACCAGTCCAGATCCTCCGCTTCCTGACGGCCTCTGTGGGTCAGGGAGTCCAGCAGGATGCGCTGCTCGATATGAGCGGCCAGCTTCTTGGTGAACTTCACGGTGTCCGGGTTCACGGACATGCTGTCGATACCGCTCTTGATGAGGAATTCGCAGAATTCCGGATATACGGAGGGAGCCTGACCGCAGATGGATACGGTCTTGCCGTCGCGGTGAGCCACCTCGATCAGATGACGGATGGCGCGGCGTACAGCCAGGTTACGCTCGTCGTAGATATGGGATACGGTGTCGTTGTCACGGTCGCAGCCCAGAATCAGCATGGTCAGGTCGTTGGAGCCGATGGAGTAGCCGTCCACGAACTTGTTGAACTGGTCGGCCAGGATGATGTTGGAGGGGATCTCCGCCATCAGCCATACCTTGAAGTCCTTGCCGCGGGACAGACCTTCGGAGGCCATGATGCTGGTCACTTTCTCCGCCTCTTCGATGTTGCGGCAGAAAGGAATCATCACGTTCAGGTTCTTCAGCCC
>CALAZX010000069.1 GCA_937926555.1 uncultured Negativicutes bacterium
TACGAGATTGACCACTGTGACTGGAGTTCAGACGTGTGCTCTTCCGATCTAACCCTTGGTGGTGTTCTGCGTGCCGATGATGACAGCGTCATTGATGTATCTCCGCTCCGGATCGGTGATCTTGTTCTCCGTTCCCAGCATGGTGATGTTGTAGGAGGAGGGCAGATTTTCCAGGTCCACCTGGTTACCGTTGCCGATCAGCACAATGTCACGGGTGGATTTCAGATTGCTGGCTTTCAGGTCGTTCTCCTCGCCCATCACAACGATTCTGCGGGTCACCTCTTTCGTGCTGAAGCTGTAGGTGTTGTCCCCTGCCAGCAGGGACTTGCGGACTTTAGCCATCTTCCCCTGCTGGGAGATGGTCCCCTCGCCTACCAGTACGGCATGATCCCCGGTCTCAACCACCGGGTCCGCAGCCAGTGCGGAAACAGCGCTGCCCATCATCAATGCGGAAATAACAGATGCAGTCAGAATTTTGATATTCATAATTTCGTCCTCCTGGAATGTGTCAAGTATTTTCGGGATTCTCCGTTCCGGTCCGGCAGGCCTCCTCCGGATTTTCTCCAATCGCAACATCATTAATCAGTTTAGTATGATTTGAACTCAAAAAAAATAGAACGGAACCTGATATACTTTTTGTCATCAGTGAAAATCGACATTACGGCAAAACAGTAAATTTGAAAGGGGGCTTCGTCAAGCCCCCTTTCAGTATTTCAGGCAATTCCCTGTTGTCAGATAGAGTATAACGGAATTGTCTTTCTCTATCAATAGGTATTATCTGTCAATTTTCAATCTTTACTGTTTTCTTTATCCATTCCAGTTGGACATTTTTACAGCGCCGAAGCGAAGGCGGATCCACCCAGGAACTCCTTCAGAATGGAGTTGTTGGGGATGGGCGCGTCATCCAGCGGCTCAATGAACCGGAGCAGCTCCAGCAGCCGCTGGGCCATGAAATAGGCATCCTTCTCCTCCCGGGGCACGCTCTCCAGCAGCGGCGCCGCATACCTGCTCAGCACCGCCGGCTCGTAG
>CALAZX010000070.1 GCA_937926555.1 uncultured Negativicutes bacterium
CGTGAAACCTGAACAACTGAAGGATCTGCGCGCAAGCGCAGGTCCTTTTTTGTTGCCCGGAAAAGAGAGCCCGGAACGTGTCTGATACATTTCGCCGGTAGCGGGGAGATTGCGATCGGTTCAACCGGCCACCCGCCGGATATAACCAGAGAAATAGAAAGAGACCTCCCGGAGCAGTCCGCAGGATGCCAGGCATTCCTGAAACTGTTCTGGAAGGTCTTTTTTGTTGTCATTTTATTGTTATGCCACAAAGGCATGCCATCACATTGCCCGCTGCCGTTTCCGCAGCCACTCGGACAGCGTCCCCGCCAGCCCCACCAGGACCACCAGTCCCGCCAGGATAGCGCCGGTCTCCTGCCAGCGGTACTGGCTGATAGCCAGCACCAGGGGCGTGCCGATGCCGCCGGCTCCCACCAGTCCCAGGATGGATGCCTCACGCAGGTTCACATCCAGCCGGTAGAACACCGCCGCCACATAGCCCGGCACCAGCTGGGGCCGGACGCCGTACCAGAAGGCCCGGAAGAAGCCGCAGCCCATGGCCCGGTAGGCCAGGTAAGGCTCCAGCCGCACCCGGTCGATGGTGATGAGGAACCGCTTGGCCAGAAGGCCCACACTGCAGACCATGAGGGTCAGCACCCCCGCACCGGGTCCGGGGCCCGCCACCCGGATCCACAGCAGCCCGTAGACCAGGATGGGCACCGTCCGGACCAGAAGGAGCACCAGGCGGAAGAAACCCGCCACCGGCTTCGGGAAGATCCGGAAGCTGGCCAGGAACGACAGGACGAAGGCGATCACCGCCCCGGCCAGGGTTCCCAGCCAAGCGATACACAGTGTCTCCACCAGGAGCGACGGCACGTTCACCAGGGAATCCGGGGAGAAGAGGCTCCAGTCCGGGGAGAGGATTCCCCGCACCATGGCCTCCGCCGCCCTGCTCCCCGCACCGCCGTCCACCGGGGGCAGCTGCCACAGGGACAGCCCCAGCACCACGGCCAGGACCGCCAGCAGCGCCCCCTTGCAGCCCGCAGACCCGCTGCCGGGCCGGCGGAGCCAGCCCCGCAGCTTCTCGCTCACCGTCTCCGCGCAGATCACCAGCAGGTAGAGCAGCAGCAGGATCGCGCCCACCTGGCTGTACTCACGCCAGGCCAGCCGCTCGTTCAGCAGCAGCCCGATGCCGCCGGCCCCCACGAAGCCCAGGATGGCCGCGTTCCGCACGTTGGCCTCCCAGAGGTAGAGCGCGTTGTTCAGGTACCCGGGCAGGGTCCGGACCAGGATTGTCCGCCGGAACGCCGCGAACCGGGTGGCCCCGGCGGCCTCCAGCACCCGCGCCTCCCTCCGGGAGCCGCTCTCCATGTCCTCGTAGCCCAGCCTCGTCAGCACCGCGAAGGTGTACACCGTCAGCGCCGCCGTCCCCGCCAGAGTGCCCAGACCCAGGAGGAACGTCAGGAGCAGTGCCAGGATCAGCACCGGCACCGTCCGCACCAGCTGGATGGCCGCTTTCCCCAAAAAGCGCAGCAGGGGACTGCGGTTCACCCAGGAGTTGAGCCCGCAGGCTCCCAGAAGTCCCAGGACGGCGCCCAGCACCGTCCCCGCCACGGACATCTCCAGGGTGGCCAGCAGCGGCGGCAGCACGCTGGGAAGATACCCGGTGTCCGGGGGCAGCATGGCCTCCACCATGTCGAAGAAGCGGCCGCCCCGCTCCACCAGCACCAGGGGATTGAAACCGATATACAAAGCGGCGGCCACTGCCGTGACCGCCACCATGATCTTGCCTGAATGACGCCGGAGAGTCCTCATGACGGACCTCCCCGGTAGAGGGCCGCGAAGTCCTCCTCCGTCCATTCCTCCACCGGAGCGTCCTTGAAGATCCGCCCCTCACGGAGCCCCACAATGCGGCTGGCGTACTTCCGGGCATGGGCCACCTGGTGGCTGTTCATCACCACGGTGAGCCCCTTCTCCTCCGCCAGGGACCGTACCAGCTCCAGGATCTCCTCCGCCGTGCCCGGGTCCAGGGATGCCACGGGCTCATCCGCCAGGAGCACCGGCGCCTGCTGCACCAGTGCCCGGGCGATGGCCACCCGCTGCTTCTCCCCGCCGCTGAGACTGGCCACCGGCTCCTCGGCCTTGTGCCAAAGCCGCACCCGCTCCAGAGCCTCCCGGGCCAGCTCCTGCTCCCCTTCCGGGAAGAGGCCGGCACAGACACGCCAGAAAGGCAGCCGGGCCAGTGAACCGTTCAGCACGTTCTGCAGGCAGCTGCTCTCCTCCACCAGGCAGAAATCCTGGAAGATCATGGCGATCTTCCGCTGGGCCTTCCGGAGACGCTCCCCCGCCAGATTGGACAGGTCCGTCCCGTCCAGGAGCACCTGCCCCTCCGCCGGCTCCACCATCCGGTTGAACAGGCGGAGCAGGGTGGTCTTCCCGGCGCCGCTGGGTCCGATGACAGCCACGGATTCGCCGCTGCCGATCTCCAGGGACACGTCCCGGAGGACAGGATTCTCTTTTTTGTACTGCTGCCAAACGTGAACCAGTTCCAGTCTCATGAGGGTCTTCTCCATTTATATCCGGTCGGTTTGTCCGGCCGGGATCTCCGATGTTCTTCTCTTCCTATCTTTTTGCGTTCTTCTCTTCTTGCGTTCTTTTCATCTTCTCCGCGGCCGCCGTCCCGGCGGACCGCTCTGTCCCGCACCGCGGTCATGGCGTCTTGTCCCGCTACCGCGTCAGGTCTTCTCACTTCAGCTCTTTCTGTACCGCCCGCTCGTCATCATAATCCTTGGCGGTGGCCCAGGTGTAGCCTTTGTGGCCCAGGGTTCCCAGCGCTTTCAGGCCTTCCGGGGTCTTGCCGATCTCGATGAGGGACTCGCCCA
>CALAZX010000071.1 GCA_937926555.1 uncultured Negativicutes bacterium
AGAACGGAAATGCTTTCACGAAGGAGTCAGCGGACAGTTCATATGAGGTGACGGCCTCTGATATCAAAAATTCCACCAAGTATGATCTGGTGGGGAAAATCGTGGAAGAAACCGGACTTACCAGAAAAGCGGTTGTCCGGATCCTGCAAGGGATTGAGAAAGGGACTTTCGACCAGTTCAAACTGAACCCTGAAGAATTCATTATCCGTGCATCCCGTCTTATCAATGAGGAGAAGGCCACGGCAATCATCCAGCACATCACTTACAATCTGCTGGATGAGGAATATGATACGACTGTTTTCACAGAACCGAGCATCAAGGGCAAGCTGAATGTGAATGCTGTCAAGACGAAAAAGCATCTGTATGACCATATTGTGTATGATTCCGACAATGAGCGGAAATTTGCCGAGAACCTTGATGTAAGTTCGGATGTCGCAGTATATGTGAAGCTGCCTTCCGGGTTCTATATCTCAACACCGGTTGGCAAATATAATCCGGACTGGGCTATCGCATTCTATGAAGGAACGGTGAAACATATTTATTTCATCGCCGAGACGAAAGGATCCATGCAGACCCTGCAACTCAGAACGATTGAGCAGTCTAAAATCCATTGCGCCAAAGAGCATTTCAAGACCATCAGCAATGAGGAAGTGCAGTATGATGTGGTGGACAGCTACAAATCATTGCTGGAACTGATCAGCAGATAAGCAATGTGCTGCGGACAATAAAGAACCCCCGGGAGAATGACCTGAATGAAGGCCGTCTCCTGGGGGTTTTGTGTATCCATCTGAGATTTTGTGGCGAATCAAGGCAAATCACATCCCCGCCCGTCTCTCCAGCAGTGTCTCCAACCGCCGCTGCTCCTTCATGTCCAGGTGGTACCGTCCGAACATGTTGGACACGGTGATGCCCACGGAGATGGTGATGATGATCAGGATGGCGGTGATGCCTGTCTGCAGGTAGCCCATGAGGCTGGAGGCGTCCAGGTAGTGGATCTCCAGGATGGCGAACAGGAAGCGGTAGAAGAACACGCCGGGAATCAGGGGGACCACCGCGGGGATGGAGAGGGAGAGGATGGAGGTGTCCAGCCGTCCCGCCAGACGCCCCATGATGACGCCGATGGCCGCGGCTCCCACGAAGGCCGCCTCCGGTCCGTACATATGGAAGGAGACCAGCATGGTGTTGCGGATGGCCAGGGACAGCAGGCCGCCCAGGGAGATGAGGAGCAGCAGCCGCCGGGGCACGCTGAAGTACACGGCGAAACCGCCCGCCACCACGAAGGCCGCTGCCAGCGCGGTGAGGGCCAGGTGGTCCGGCAGCACGCTGATGGCGGTGAAGTTGGGCACCGGGAGCAGGGCAACCGCCATGGCGATGCCGAAGGTGATGCCCGAGACGATGAGGAAGGTGTGGCACAGCCGGGTCATGCCGGAGACGATATTGTTGTTCAAGAGGTCGTCGATG
>CALAZX010000072.1 GCA_937926555.1 uncultured Negativicutes bacterium
TGATGAAGGCCATCAAGAAGGCCCTGGACCCGAAAACCATCCTGAACCCGGGCAAAATCTTCAATATGTGACAGAACGCGGCGGGACGGACGTCCCGGCGGAGGAAGCTTCCCGGACAGGGCTGAGGCTGTCCCGGCAACAGGACGGCAGCGGCCGGCGGAGGTTTCCGCGAGAAGTCTTTTCAACCAAGGTTTCAACATATAATCAACTCAGAAAATAGGGAGGTCGTAGCATGACAACGTACAACAAGGTAACTCCGGAACTGATCGAGGAACTGAAGAAAGCGCTCGGCGAGGAGAATGTGAAATTCGATCCCGAGACACTGGACAAATACAAGACCGACGAGGAGACGGACCCCACCTGGCACCATCTGCCGGAAGTGGTTGTCTGGGCAACCAGCACCGAGGGCGTGGCCGCTGTGATGAAACTGGCCAACAAGTACCTGGTTCCCGTGACTCCGAGAAGCGCCGGCACCAGCGTATCCTGCGGTGCCATCCCTGTGTTCGGCGGCATCGTGCTGTCCCTGGAGAAGATGGACAAGATCCTGGAGATCAACACCGACGCCATGTACATGGTGGTTGAGGCGGGCGCGCGCACCGTGGAGATCCAGCAGAAGGCCAACGAGGCCGGCATGCTGTACGCCGGTGACCCCTGCTCCGCGGAGAGCTGCCTGATCGGCGGCAACATCGCCACCAACGCCGGCGGCAACAAGGCCGTACGGTACGGCACCACCCGCGACCAGATCTACTCCGTGGAAGTTGTCACCCCGGAAGGCGACATCACCACCGTGGGCGCGAGACTGAAGAAGAAAACCACCGGCTACTGCCTGGAGCAGCTGATCATGGGCAGCGAGGGCACCCTGGGCATCATCACCAAGGCCACCCTGAAGCTGCTGCCGCTGGCTCCCTACAAGATCGACCTGCTGGCCGTGTTCACCGACCTGGACAAGGCCGTGACCCTGGTGCCCAACCTGCTGAAAGCGGGCCTGCAGCCCACCAGCGTGGAGTTCATGGACAACCAGTTCGTACGCCAGACCGCGAAATACTGCGAGTTTGAGGGCGCTCCCCACAAAGAGGACGGCAACTACCTGATCGTCACCGTGGAGACCTTCGACGAGAACGAGCTGGACATGAAGATGGAGAAACTGGCCGAGATCTGCGAGGAGTCCGGCGCTGTGGACGTTCTGGAAGCCGACGACCGCATCTGGAACCTGCGCCGCAACTGCCTGGAATCCACCCGTGAGCTGAGCCTGGTGGCAAGCTCCGACGATATCGTGGTTCCCACCGACAAACTGGCCGAGTGCATCGAGCATCTGATGGACGTCGCCAAACAGTTCGACTTCAAGATGTTCTGTCTGGCACACGCCGGCGACGGCAACCTGCACTTCCAGCATATGAAGGGCGACATGAGCGACGAGGCCTGGGAAGAGCAGGAAACCAAGTTCCACGAGATCGCATTCCCCTACGTGTACGGACTGGGCGGCCGCATCTCCGGCGAGCACGGCATCGGCGCCAAGAAGCTCTACGCCATGGAGAAATACACCGATCCCGTTGAGCTGAAGATGATGCGCCAGATCAAGAAAGCCCTGGACCCCAACAACGTGCTGAATCCGGGCAAAGTTTTCAACGTCTGAGAACCTCCTGCGGGAGCAGGTGCGGACCGGCACCTTGCAGGAATGGCGCTCCGTAGGACCGCCTGACAGACAAGCGTGAAAGAAATACCGGGAAGAATCCTCCTGCCGGCATGCCGGCGGGAGGGGGACGCCCGAATGACGAAAGGAACCTTTATGTTTACCAAAGTGATGTTGGCCATGGATCTGTCCGAACATACGGACGACATGCTGGACGCGTTCTACAGTCTCTGTCCCGATCCGGAGACGGAGGCGTATATCCTCCATGTGGTGGAGACCGCGGAGGAGGCGGATCCTGCCGGCAGCTATTACAAGAAGACACACAGCCGGCTGCGCAGCTACGCCACCGATATCCGCAACGCGGGATATGACAAGGTGGAGGTGGTCTGGCAGAAAGAACGGGATGTCCTCCGGGGCATCATCCGGGCGGTGGACAAGTACGACGTGGATCTTCTCATCATGGTATCCCACGGCAAGGGACTGCTGGAGAGCACCATCTCCGGAAGCAACACCTTCAACGCGGTGCGGGCGGTTGACATCCCCACGCTGATCGTGAAGGAGACGGAGAAGGAGTCCGATTATCTCCGCCGTGTGCTGCTGCCGACAGATTTCTCCCGGAAATCCCTGCTGGGACTGGATTTTCTCCGGAGCATGCGGGAACATGTGGGAGAGGTGGTATTCGTCCATGTGGTGGAACGGTTCCGCAGCGAGGACCAGCTGCGGGAGCAGAAGGAAGTGGCCGAGGATATGCTCCAGGAGCTGAAGGGCGAGATGCGCGATTTCGGCATCAACTCCCGCTATATCATCTCCACCGGCGTGGCCTCCCGCGAGATCTGCCGTATCGCCAAAGAGGAGGACTGCAGCCTGATCTTCACCTCGAAGACCGGCGCCGGCCTGGTGAAAGGCCTGCTCATGGGAAGCACGGCGCAGAACATCGCGCTGAACTCGGAACGGTCCCTGATGGTGACTCCCAAGTATGACAACGACGACTGACCGGGTATAAGGAACAGGACGACAATGTCCGGAAGGCTGTCATAAATATGACAACGGCATCCGGAAAGCTGTCATGGATATGACGATGATGTCCGGCAGGCTGTCGTTACGGTGACAGAGGCGTCCGGCAGGCCGTCATGAAAAAGTATGGAATATTTGTGTAAAAACAGCTTGACATAAACGGGAATACTCCGTATAATACTATACGTGGCTGAGAACAGCCACGTATACAAATTTTATAGCATAGTTTGATTCAACCGGAGAGATGACCGAGCGGTTGAAGGTGCACGCCTGGAAAGCGTGTGTACGGTAACCCGTACCGAGGGTTCGAATCCCTCTCTCTCCGCCATTTAAAAAAATACCGCTTCAGCGGTTTTTTTAATATTGTGGGTTTTTCTGTAGGGCCGTAGTTTGCAGGTCCCGCGCAATAGGAGCCTGTGAACCGTGTCAGGTCCGGAAGGAAGCAGCACTAAGCAGATACTTCTATGTGCCGCGGGGGTGCCTGCGGCTGCGGTCCTACAGGGAAACCACGGCAGTCCGCCGAGGCGGGCTGCTTTTTTTATGCCTCCGCCCGGAAACTGGCGGTCCGGTGCGGATGGGAGCGGGGGCCGGATCTGTCGCAAGGCGCGGATGGGAGCGGAATCTTTTCAGGAGAGCCGCTGGCAGGGAATTCTGTCTGCCTCCGTACCAAGTTGTTATTTAGCCGTATTTTTTATATAATAAGTACATGGCATCCGGGCATGATGTATTTAATGTAGAATGTCCCGGTATTTTTTGTGTTTCACCGCCTCCTTGGCGGAAGATAGATGTGAGAACGGAGCCGGACCCGGTGACGATGACGGGACCGCGGCCGGCGAACCGGGGCGGACCTGCTGACGATGCGGGGCTGCATCCGGAGGAAAGAGGCCGGAGACCGTGAGGATGCGGTCTGCGGCAGATAGAAGCAGAACGGACGAGAGAACAAAGGAGTGCAGGAATGGCTTATCAGACATTGTATTTGCGTTGGCGACCCGCCGGATTCGACACCCTGGTGGGGCAGGAGCCGGTGAAGACGGCTCTGCGTAATGCGCTGGAGACAGGACGTATCGCCCATGCGTATCTCTTCACGGGACCCAGAGGTACCGGCAAGACCACCACGGCCCGTATTTTCGCGAAGGCGCTGAACTGTGAGCACGGTCCCACAGCGGACCCCTGCGGCACCTGCCTCAACTGCACCCAGATCGCGGAAGGGTCCGCTATGGACGTCCAGGAGCTGGACGCGGCCTCCAACCGCGGTGTGGAGGATATCAAGAACCTGAACAAGAACGCGGATTTCGCTCCGGTGAACTGCCGCTACAAAGTATATATCATCGACGAGGCCCATATGCTGACCACGGAGGCCTGCAACGCGCTGCTGAAGACGCTGGAGGAGCCCCCGGAGCATGTGGTGTTCATCCTGGCCACCACGGAGCCCCACAAGATCCTGCCCACCATCCATTCCCGCTGTCAGCGGTTCGATTTCCATCCCATCACCCGGGAGGAGATCACCGCCCATCTGCGGAAAGTGGCGGACGGCAGTGACATCCCCGCGGAAGACAGCGCCCTGGACCTGATCGCCGCCGTTTCCGAAGGCGGCATGCGCGACGCGCTGAGCCTGCTGGAGCAGTGCGGGGTCATGGCGGACCGGGTCACCGAGGAGACCGTGCGGCAGGTCCGCGGCATCGTGGGCCGTGAGATCCTGCGGAAACTGGTGGGCGCCATCGGGCAGCGGAACGTGGCGGAATGCCTGACCATCCTGGACGACCTGGTGATGCAGGGCAAGGACTACAACCAGATTCTGCTGGAGCTGTCCCTGTACTTCCGCTCCCTGCTGCTGTTCAAGGCGGTTTCGGAGTACCAGCCCATCTATGTGGTGGACACCGCCGAGGGGCTGCAGGAGATGTCCCCCCATTTCGGGGGCGAGCGCCTCATGGAGGCCCAGGAGATCATCCACAACACACTGACAGAACTGAGGAACACCTCCCGCAGCCGTATCGCCGTGGAGATGTGTCTCTACGACCTGTGCCGGGAAGGGGGCCGCACCGTGCGGGCCCTGGCGGCACGGGTGGAGGAGCTGGAACGGCAGCTGGCCGCCCTCACCTCCGGGCAGGTGGCGATTCCCACAGGGAACGTGACTGCCGCACCGGCACAGCCGGTACAGACCGCGGCACCTGCCGCACGTCCGGCACAGATTGCACCCGCGGCGCCTGTGCAGCAGACGCAGTCCGCACAGCCCGCGCCCCGTACTCCGGCAGCGCAGCCCGCACAACCGGCACAGCAGCAGATGCAGCCGGCCGCTCCCGCGGCTCCGGCATCCCCGGCGCAGACTCCGCGGAAACCGGCAACACAGCCGCCCCGCAGACAGGAGCCGCCGAAGACGGCTTCCGGCGGGCAGACCGCTCCGCGGACAGCCCCCGGGGCTACGGCGCCGGTTCCGGCCTATACTCCTTACGGCGGTGACTGGGCGGACGGCGACGAGCTGTGGAACAAGGCCCTGAACCTGCTCCGGCAGGAGAAGAAGATGTCGGTGGCGTCTTGCGCCAACACGGGACAGGTTCTCTCTTTCGAGAATCACGAGCTAGTGGTGGGCTTCAAGAGCGACTTCTTCAGCGACCGGATGAACCGGGACGATTACCGGAAGCTGGTGGAGGAGGCCATGCTGCGCCTCTCCCGCATCTCTGTCCGGTTGAAATGCGTGGTGGGGAGTCTGAAGCAAGGCGTCTCCCTCACCAACAAACCCCGGGTGAAAGCCCCGTCCGCTCCGGCCCGTCCGCAGACACAGCGCCCGGCGGCACGGCAGCAGAACCCCCGCATGGCGGCACAGCAGAGACCGGCGGCGCAGCAGAACACCGCGCCGGTGCAGAATGCGCAGCGTCCCGCCGCGCCTCAGGCGAAACCGGCGGCAGCGCAGAACATGCAGCGCCCTGCGACTCCCCAGGTGAAACCGGCGGCAGTGCAGAACATGCAGCGTCCCGCCGCGCCCCAGGCGAAACCGGCGGCAGCCCGGAGACCGGCACCGCCGGTGGAACCGGAGAATCCTTTCGAGCCGCCGCTGCCTCCCGTTCCGGACGACAGCATGGAACCGGTGGAGAGCGTGGAGGAGAACATGGCTCCTGACGAGCTGCCGGAACCGGTGATCGACGGGGAGAAACTGTCGGAATCCACGCGGAAGGCGCTGAAGATGTTCGGCGGCAAGCTGGAGAAAGTCTGAGAGGAACCGGCAGGGGGAAGCTGACACAGATTTGTCAGAAGGAAGGACTGGTCAATTTCCCCCTCGCCTGTTAAAATAGAAGGGAAATCCATTCCGCTTCCACGGAAGCGCCGGTTCGCGGCGAAACGGGAATGCGGATTGATACATGAACAACCGCCTGCGGGCGGAAGAATCTTAAGGAGGAACAAGAAGATGAAAGGTATGAAATTTCCGGGAATGGGCGGTTTAGGCAACATGCAGGGCATGCTGCAGAAAGTACAGAAGATGCAGGCTGATATGCAGAAGGCACAGGCCGACCTGCAGTCCCGCACCTTTGAGACCACCGCGGGCGGCGGTGCCGTGAAAGTGAAAGTCACCGGCAAGAAAGAGCTGGTTGGACTGACCATCGATCCCCAGGTTGTGGACCCGGAGGACGTGGAGATGCTGCAGGACCTGATCATGGCCGCTATCAACGAGGGTATGCGCCAGGTTGACACTGTCAGCGAGGAAGAGATGAACAAGATCACCGGCGGGATGAAGATTCCGGGAATGATGTAATATGGCCGGCCGGATCAAACCGCTGCAGAATATCTATGAGCAGCTGCGGGGTCTGCCCGGTCTGGGCGGAAAATCCGCCATGCGTCTCGCATACCATATCATCGATATGTCTGAGGCTGATGTCCGGCGGCTGGCGGACACCCTGGTCCGCGCCAGACGGGAGATCCGCCTGTGCAGTGAGTGTTTCAACCTGACGGACCGGGAGGTCTGCGAGGTGTGCTCCGATGAGAAGAGGGACCACAGTCTCATCTGCGTGGTGGAGCATCCCCAGGATGCCATGGCCATGGAACGGAGCCGGGGCTACAAGGGCGTGTACCATGTGCTGCACGGCTGCCTGTCCCCTCTGGACGGCATCGGTCCGGACAACCTGCGGATCCGGGAGCTGCTGCTGCGCATCGAGCGGGGCGGCGTGAAGGAGGTCATCCTGGCTACCAACAGCAATGTGGAGGGTGAGGCCACCGCGGCCTACCTGGTGCAGCTGCTGGCGCCTCTGGACGTGGTTGTCAGCCGTATCGCCCACGGCCTGCCCATGGGCGGCGAGCTGGAGTATGCGGACGAGGTGACGCTGACCAAGGCCCTGGAGAACCGTACCCGGATCGGGAAATGACCGGGAACGGAAAAGATTCGACACTGAAGGGAGAAATCCATGGACGTTATTTATTCGCTTTTTTCCAGTTTCACCTCACTGATCCTGGTAGTGATTGTGCTTTTTATCATCATCAAGCTGCTGTCCCTGCCGATCAAACTGCTTTATAACGGCATTGTGGGCGCCATCATGCTGTGGCTCGCCAACCTGGTGGGCGCGCTGTTCAGTTTCCACATCCATATCACCATCATCAAGGCGCTGATCGCCGGCTTCTTCGGCATCCCCGGCGCCGCTGCGGTGATTCTCTGGGAGCTTTTCGCCCACTGAGGAAATGGGGGTACGACAGATGAATGGATTGAATTTGTTGGCTGATACAATCAAAAACGAGACCGGCAGCCGCCGTGCGCACCTGGATCCGGCAGGAGTGGTGCGTCGCGCGGCATCCGTTCTTCTGCTGCTGATTCCGGGTCCCGATGGCCCGGAATTGTTGTTTGAGGTCCGGGCCTCCAAGCTGGACTGGCAGCCCGGGGACATCTGCTTCCCCGGCGGCAAGCGGGAGTACACGGACCGGAACTTCGCCGCGGCGGCGCTGCGGGAGACCTCGGAGGAGCTGGGCATCCGTCATACGGATATCCGCCTCTGCGGCACCCTGGACTTTTTCGCCGCCCACAACGGCTTCATGGTGTATCCCTTTGTGGGAATCTGGAGCCCGCAGCCGGAAGACGCGGGGAAGAGATGCCGGAGCACCGACGCCTACGCCTCCACCCAGGTGGACAAGGACCTGCCGGCGGGCACGCCGGGAGTCATCCCGGATTACCGGAACTGGGGCTACAACAAGGAGGAGGTGGCGGAGCTCTTCACGGTTCCGCTGCGGTACCTGGTGGAGAACCCGCCCCGGGAGGCCAATGTGGAGGTGGAGGTCCGTCACGGCGGGGATTTCCCCTATGACTGGATGCCCAACTTGAAGCGGGGCTGGAGCCGGCGGAAAGACTACACTGTTTATTTCTACAAGTACGGGGACCATGTGATCTGGGGCATGACGGCACAGATCCTCCACGGTTTCCTGGAACGTTTCGGAAAGGAGATTCTCCATTTTGCGTAAAGTATATATGCTGGTGATCGCGCTGCTGATCCTGGTGGGCTGGGGTGTGCACTTCCTCACCGGTGGTCTCATGCGGGGCGACCTGCTGTCCGGCAAGAAGAATATCGTGGTTATGGGCTGCGACATCCGGAAAGGCGACGTGGGCCGCAGCGACACCCTCTTTGTGGTGATGATGGACCCGAAGAACAAGGATGCATCCCTGCTCTCCATTCCCCGTGATACCCGGGTGAAGATCGAGGGGCACGGCTGGGACAAGATCAACCACGCCTATGCGGAGGGCGGCCACAAGCTGACCCGTGACACCGTGGAGAACCTGCTGGGCATCCGGGTGGACAATTACGTGGTCATCGATTTCGGTGGTTTCGAGAGCCTGGTGGACGTGATCGGCGGCGTGGACATCAATGTGGAGAAGCGGATGTACTACTACGATCCCTACGCGGATTTCCGCATCGACCTGCAGCCCGGCGTGCAGCATATGGACGGCAAGACCGCCATCCAGTATGTGCGCTACCGGGACAGCGAGGGTGACATCGGCCGTATCCGGCGGCAGCAGAAATTCATGCTGGCGGTATACCGGAAAATCGCCTCTACCGACATCCTGACCCGGATACCGGGACTGGCCAAGCAGATCACCTCCATGATCCAGACGGACCTGTCCATGAAAGAGATGATCGAGCTGGGCAAGGCCCTCCACGGCATGGCGGAAGGCGGCGGCCTGAAGATGGCCATGGTCCCTGGCACGCCGGAATATATCGATGGGATCAGCTACTGGATCCCCAACATCCCCAAGCTGCGCCAGCTGATGGTGCAGATGCAGGACGTGGCCATGACGGAGAAGTTCCGCCAGCAGACCGAGGCCCTGGAGAAAGAGTACAGCCAGGCGCTGGAGAAGGAGGAGGACAAGTCCGCCGAGGATGAGAAAGTGAAGGCGGAGAAAGAGAAGGCCACAAAACTGGAGGCGGAGAAAGCCGCCGCCAGGAAGGCCGAGCTGGAGAAGAAAAAGAAACTCCGGGCCGTCGAGGAGGCTGAGGCCACCATGAAAGTGCGCCTGGTGAACTGCACCGGCAAGGAGCGCTACGGCGACCGGGCCAGACGGCAGCTGGAGAAGGCCGGCTTCCAGGTAGTGATGCAGGGGGACAGCGTGGTCCGCAACGAGACCGTGGTCATCGCCACCAGCAACGCACCCGCCGTGCGGGAGGCGCTGGAGCAGATCCCCTTCGGCTATGTGATGCGGCTGGACGACGTGCCCCGGGCAGGCTTCGACGCCACCATCTTCCTGGGCAAGGACTTCCGCTGATTGGAGTCCCGGACCGGGGAGCGTCCCGGCGCGATTGCGGATGACATCCGTGGTTCCTGGCAGCCTGCACCGTCAAGCTTCCCGGTGGAACGGAAAACCGTTGTCAACCGGAACGGAAGTGCAAAAAGGTATAGTTATGCAGAGCGGTATCCCGGTGGGAATCTTCTCTCCGGGATATCTTGCATATTGTATACAAGTGTGTTATTATTAGTACTGTAACAAATATCGCCCCTCATTTGGCCCTTCTCTGAAGGGCTTTTTTTTGCGTGTTTTTTACAGAAAACAGAAAAAAAGCGCCGAAAAGGCGCTTTTTATGAATAATAATGAACAAAATTCTAATAAAATAAGAAATTCCTTGACTGAATCTGTCATTGGGAGTATAAAATAATTAATCTGGTGTCACCCGGAGTTCTGTTGGGGACACCGGTTATTTTTTTGCGGGCACCTGTTTCAGGGAGAGGCCGATACGGTTCCGCTCCTCATCCACGCTGATGATCATCACATCCAGCACCTGTCCGGTGCTGACGATGTCCAGGGGATGGCGGAAACTGCGGTTGGACAGCTCGGACCGGTGCACCAGGCCGTCGGTCTTGAGCCCGATGTCCACGAAACAGCCGAAATCCACCACGTTGCGCACGGTGCCCCGCACCACGGAGCCGATCTTCAGCTCGCTGAGCTTGGTCACGTGCCGGCGGCGCAGGGGCGCGGGGGAATCCTCACGGGGATCCTGTCCCGGTTTTGCCAGGGAGTGGAGGATGTCGGTGACGGTGGGCAGGCCCGCATCCAGTTTTTTCGCGATGGCCGCCGGATCCGCCTTGGCTGCTAGCAGCTATACGGCGGGACCCATGGGGGCGCCATCCTCGCAGCCCAGCTCCCGGAGAATCCGGGCGGTGAGCTCGTAGCTCTCGGGATGGACCGGGGTGTTGTCCAGGGGGTTGTCGCCGTGCTGGATCCGGAGGAAGCCGGCGCACTGGGTGAAGGTGGCCGGTCCCAGGCGGGGCACTTTCAGCAGCTCCTTCCGGTTCCGGAAGACGCCGTGCTCGTCACGGTAGGCGATGATGTTCTTCGCCACGGTGGCGCTGATGCCCGCCACGTATCCCAGAAGGGAGGGGGAGGCTGTGTTCAGCTCCACGCCCACGTGGTTCACGCAGGACTCCACCACGTCACCCAGGGTGGAGGCCAGCTCTTTCTGGTTCACGTCATGCTGGTACTGGCCCACGCCGATGGCTTTCGGGTCGATCTTCACCAGCTCAGCCAGGGGGTCCTGGATACGGCGGGCGATGGAAACGGCGCCCCGGAGGGAGACGTTCAGGCCGGGGAGCTCGTCCCGGGCCAGGGTGGAGGCGGAGTAGACCGATGCTCCCGCCTCGCTGACGATGAGATAGGACAGGTCCAGTTTGTGCTTGTCGATCATCCGGGCGGTGAACTCCTCCGTCTCGTAGGAGGCGGTGCCGTTGCCGATGGTCACCAGGGTGGCATTGTGGTCCCGGACCAGCTTGACGAACTTCCGCTCGGACTCCGCCAGCTGGCGGTCACTGCCGATGAGGAAGAGGGTGTCGGTGGCCAGCACCTTGCCCTGGGGGTCGATGACGGCGGTCTTGCAGCCGGTGCGGTAGCCGGGGTCCAGGCCGATGACAGTGTGCCCGGCGATGGGCTGCTGAAGCAGGAGCTGACGCAGATTGGCGGCGAAGACAAGAATCGCCTGTTTCTCCGCCTTTTCCGTGAGCTCGTTGCGTATCTCCCGTTCGATGGAGGGGAAGATGAGCCGCTTATAGGCGTCGGCCATGGCGGTCCAGTGGAGATGGAGCAGCCGGGCGTTGGTCTTTTTCGCGTTGTCGCCGGGATCCGGCAGCATGCCCCGGCGGCGGCCCATGGTCAGGAGGACCTTGTCTTCCGGATGCTCCAGGGTCAGCTTGAGGAATTTCAGCTTCTCGCCCCGGTTCAGGGCCAGGATGCGGTGGGGCGGCAGCTGGCGCAGGGGTTCGGTGCGGTCGCGGTACATGAGGAAGTCCTTGGCCTCCTTCTCGTCTCCCACCAGCTCCGAGGTCATCCGGGCCTCCTTCCACAGGAAGTCGCGGATGAGGGCGCGGAGCTCCGCGCTGTCGGAGATGGTCTCCGCCACGATGTCCATGGCTCCCTGCCAGACAGCCTTGGCGTCGGGCAGGCCGTTCTCCTCGCTGATGTGGGGCGCGGCCAGGGACTCCTCCGTCTCACCGGCGGGGGCCTGACCTGCCAGAATCAGCTCCGCCAGGGGTTCCAGCCCTTTCTCACGGGCGATCATGGCACGGGTGCGTTTCTTGGGCCGGTAGGGCAGGTACAGGTCCTCCAGCTCCTGCATGATCATGGCGCGGCTGATGGCCGCCTCCAGTTCCGGGGTCAGCTTGTCCTGCTCCCCGATGGACGCCAGGATCTCCTGGCGCCGGGTCTCCAGGTTGCGGAGATACTGGGCCCGGGTCTCGATGGTCCGCAGCTGCTCCTCGTCCAGGGAGCCGGTGGCCTCTTTGCGGTACCGGGCGATAAAGGGGACGGTGTTCTTGCCGTCCAGAAGCTCCAGGGCGGTCTCCACCTGCCCCGGACGGATTTTCAGTTCGTTTGCTATGATAGCGATGATATTTGTCATGGTGATTTCTACCTCCGTCTCTAGATTTCGTGACGGACGGGGGAAAGTCCTTTATTGTAGGGAAGATTTCGCCGGGCTTGCAAAAAAATGCAGAATAGTTTAGAATAATGACAGATACAGTCTGGATAACATTTATTTGTGAATAATACGATTATTAGTGGAATGGTAGGAAATGAGGAACGCGCGTTCCTCCCATACCGGTTTTTCTGAAGGAGGAACAAGATGTTAAGCAGTAAAGAAATTTCGACGATCCTGAGAAGCAACGGTTACAAGGTGACCCCCCAGCGTCTGGCCGTGTACGAGTGCCTGTCCAAGACCAAGGCGCATCCCAATGCGGAGACCCTGTTCGAGGACCTGCAGCCCCGCTTCCCGACTATGAGCTTCGCCACCGTGTACAAGAGCGTGGAGATCTTCTCCCGCCTGAACCTGATCAAAGTGCTGAACACCGGCGAGGACAGCTACCGCTATGACGCCGATGTGAGCGAGCATCAGCATCTCCAGTGCGTAGCCTGCGGCCGGGTGGACGATGTCCGTCTGAATGTAGGCCATATCTGCGAGGATGCGGCTGAGGCCAGCGGTTACGAAGTGACCTCCGACGAGATGTATTTCTACGGGCTCTGCCCCAAATGCCGGAAGAAAGCCGGCAACTGACCATTCCCCATAACCCGGGCGGCGGACACAGCCTCTGCCCCGCGGTGACGGCGGAGATCCGGCAGTTGTCAGGAACTGACGGATCCGGAACGGTTTAAAACTGTGATATAACCCCCTCTTTCTCCGGGAAGAGGGGTTTTTTGCTGTCCGGAATCCGCCGCCTGGAAGAGGAAAGGCGGGGCGGCGGGGAAGGGGTGCGGTCCGGGGGGCGGGAAAACGGCAAGGCGAAAATGCGGGCAGGCGGCATGGACCGGGAACGCGGGGAAGTGTCACGGATTTGTCGCCGTACCGCTATAAAAAAGACATATTCTCTGATATAATAGGTACTATAAGGATTATAAGCAAAAATGCATGAAGCTGCGGTGCGGGTCCGGTGTCCGGGGAAAATCCCGGGACGGGAAGCCGGTTGGACGGAAGGCCTGTCCGGCGGTGGAGACCGGCGGCGCGGAAATCTGCGGAATTGCGGAGAGAATAACTGACATGGCGGCGGAAGGCCGCCGGAAGGAGCGGTAAACACAATGGCATTGAGAGAACATATCGAGCATACACTGCTGAAGCCGGAAGCGACCATCGAGGACATCATGCGCCTCTGTGACGAGGCCAAGGAGAACAATCTGCTGGGCATCTGCGTGAACCCGGCCTATGTGCCCCTGGCCAAGCACCTGCTGGCCGGCACCCCGGTGAAAGTGGTGACGGTGGTGGGCTTCCCCCTGGGCGCGGACCTGCCCGAGATCAAGGCCCTGGCGGCGAAACGGGCTGTGGAAGGCGGCGCCGACGAGATCGACATGGTGATCAACGTGGGATCCCTGAAGAGCCATAGCGACGCCTATGTGGTGGAGGACATCAAGGCGGTGGTGGAAGCATCCGCACCGAAACCGGTGAAAGTGATCATCGAGACCTGCCTCCTCACCGACGAGGAGAAAGTGAAGGCCTGCGCCATGATCGCCAAGGCGGGCGCGGCTTTCGTGAAGACCAGCACCGGTTTCAACAAGGCCGGCGCCACGGTGGAGGATGTGCGTCTGCTGTCCGGCGAGGCCAAGAAGCTGGGCCTGGGCGTGAAAGCCGCCGGCGGCATCCGTGACAGACAGACCGCGGAGGCCATGGTGGAGGCGGGCGCGGACCGTATCGGCACCAGTGCCGGACACCGTATCGCAGCGGAGGAAGGTCAGGCCGGATGAGCGTGTTTCAGGTAGCGGTGCTGGCCAGCGGGAGCAAAGGAAACGCCACGCTGGTGCGCTGCAGTTCGGGGATGGTGCTCATTGACATGGGCGTCTCCTGCCGGCGGATCACCCAGGGCATGAAAGCGCTGGGGCTGGCACCGGAAGACCTGGACGGGGTGTTCTTCACCCATGAGCACACAGACCATGTGAAAGGTATCGTGACGTTCGCGAAGAAATATGAGGTTCCCCTCTACGCCAGCAAAGGCACCTGGGAGGGGATCCGCCAGTCCGTCCGGGGGTTCGACCTCCAGGGGACAAACTGGAATCTGATGCCCCGGTCGGTGGAGCTGGACAGCCTCACCGTGCGGGGATTCGCCATCTCCCATGACGCCAGGGAGCCGCTGGGCTACGCTCTGGAGCTGGGAGAGCATAAATTCGTCTATCTGACGGACACAGGATTTGTCAGCGACCCGGTGCGCCGGGAGCTGGACGGCGCCGAGGTGATGGTGCTGGAAGCCAACCACGACGTGGACATGCTGCGGAACGGCAGCTATCCGGTGGCGCTGAAGACCCGGATCCTGGGGGTCAACGGACATCTGGCCAACGAGATGACGGCGGAGGTGATCCTGGGGATGGAGCGGAAACCCCGCGAGGTGTTCCTGGCCCATCTGAGCCAGGAGAACAACACGCCCCACAAGGCGCTGGCCACCGTGCAGGGGAAGGTGCTGCGGCACGCCCCGGAGGCGGACATCCGCTTCTATATCGCCAAGCAGGATGAGACAGTGATGAATCAGGAATGGGGAGATGCAATTGAACAGAACATTTTTGAATAGGACCGGCGCGCTGGTGATGGCGCTGGTACTGATGCTGTCCCTGGCCCTCACCGGCTGCGGGACCAAGAAGAAGGCTCCGGACAACGCCGGCGTGGCCGTCGAGCAGCAGGCGGAGCAGAACGAGAAGAAGATGAGCGGCGCCCGGAACACGCCTATCGTCCAGGCCGCCAAGAAGGTGGGTCCCGCCGTGGTGGGCATCACCAACAAGGCCTATGTGCGTGATTTCTTCAACCGGGTGCAGCTGGCCGAGCGTGGCACCGGCTCCGGCGTGATCTATGACAAGTCCGGCCTCATCGTCACCAACAACCATGTGGTGGAAGGCGCATCCGAGATCGTGGTGAGCCTCTCCGACGGCCGCAGCGTGAAGGGCAAGGTGCTGGGGGCCGACGCCGCCACCGACCTGGCCGTGGTGAAAGTGGACGTGAAAGACCTGCCGGTAGCGCAGTTCGGCGACTCCTCCACCCTCCAGGTGGGCGAGCCTGCCATCGCCATCGGCAACCCCCTGGGACTGGAGTTCCGGGGCAGTGTGACGGCGGGCATCATCAGCGCGCTGAACCGCTCCATCGAGATCGGTGACCGGAAGTTCACCCTGATCCAGACCGACGCGGCCATCAACCCGGGCAACTCCGGCGGCGCACTGGTCAACGCCGACGGCGAGGTGATCGGCATCAACAGCGCCAAGATCGCCGTTTCCAGCGTGGAGGGCATCGGCTTCGCCATCCCCATCAACGCGGTGAAACCCATCATCAAGGAGCTGGCCGAGACCGGCCGTGTGGTGCGTCCCTATGTGGGCGGCGTGCTCATCGACAAGAGCATCGCCGAGCGCTTCGGCCTGGACATGGACCTCCATGACGGTCTCTTCGTGATGAAACTGACCCCCGGCGGACCGCTGGCACGTGCCGGCGCCCAGGCGGGAGACATCCTCCAGACCTTCAACGGCGAGGGGATTCCCACCATCGGCAGCCTGCGCCAGCAGATCGCCAAGTGCAGCGTGGGTGACACGGTGGAAGTGGGCATCCTGCGCAACGGCATGAAACAGGTGCTGAAAGTGACCCTCCAGGAATATCCGGAAAGATAATCCGGCATCCCGGAACGCCGGACTGTCCCCGGACGTGACGGGAAGGGAGGCAACGGACTGTGAAGCGGCGGAGCGGCATGCGATGAAGCGCGAAAAACAGTGCTGAGGAAAATTATGACCGGCTATAAATAAAGGTCATTATTTCCTACACAAAACGCCTTTTTGGTGGTATACTGGAAAGGTGAAGAGTGACTGTTAACAGAATAGAATCAAAGAAAGCCGTCAGCTTCTGCTGGCGGCTTTTTTCATGTGGGAACGGAGCAATGACCGGGGGATTTCCCGGATGCGCCGGGCGGCGGACCGTACCGCAGTGATGCGACCGCCGGGAAAGACAAGTATCAGGAATCAAAGGAGAGACTCATGCGAATCACCATCGCCTGTGTGGGCAAACTGAAAGAGAAATACCTGCGTGCGGGAGTGGAGGAGTACCTGAAACGGCTCCAGCCCTTCTGCAAGACGGAGATCACCGCCATCAGCGAGGAGAAGATGCCGGCGGACCCCTCCGACGCCACCCGGGAGCAGGTGCTGCAGAAAGAGACGGAGCGGCTGCTGAAGCAGATTCCGGAGAACTCCTACGTGATCCTCCTGGACCTCCACGGCAAGGAGATCACCTCCCCGGAACTGGCGGAGAAGATCGACAAGCTCACCGTCCAGGGGGTGAGCCATATCACCTTCGTCATCGGCGGCGCTTTCGGCTACACCGAGGAGCTGCGGAAGCGGGCGGATTTCCGCTGGTCCTTCTCGCCGCTGACCTTCACCCACCAGATGATCCGCATGATGCTGGTGGAGCAGATCTACCGCGCCTTCAAGATCAGCCGGGGGGAGAAGTACCACTGGTGACAGGAAGAGACAGCCATGAGGCTGTCTTTTTTTGTGGCCGGATTTCCGCAAATCTCTGGCGGCAGGAGGCCCGTGAGAGGGATTCCGCACCGGTTCTGCACGGCTTTTGCTTACTATATGTAGTTTGTTTAGAGTGAAAAAAGTACAATATGTAGTGCTTTTTGTTCTAAAATTCCCTTGACAGGGGAATTCCCTCTGTTATAATAGAGTTACAACTGAAAACGCCTTGCGGAACTGACGGATAAAGTGGAATCGACCACGTGGACCGCGATGGCTGATGTGTCGACCGTCTGGGCAGAAAGAATGCCCGGATTTTTTTGTCTCCGGCTTCTTTCCAAACCTGTTTTCAGGATATGCGGGAAGGAGAGATATGTATGAAAAACAAATGGTTGATCGCATTGGCTGCGGTAGGTATCCACATCTGTATCGGCAGTGTGTATGCCTGGAGTGTTCTGACGAGGCCCATCATGGAGTCCATGGGCTTCACCCTGAAAGAGGTGACATGGGCTTTTTCTATTGCCATCCTTTTCCTGGGACTGTCCGCGGGCTTCCTGGGTGATTTCGTGGAGCGGCACGGTCCCCGGCGCAGCGGCCTGGCGGCAGCGGCGTTCTTCGGCACCGGCATGGTGGGCAGCGGGTTGGCTCTCCATCTGCACAGCCTGCCCCTGCTGTACCTGTTCTACGGTGTCATCGGCGGCATCGGCCTGGGCGTGGGCTATATCACGCCGGTGTCCACCCTGGTGAAGTGGTTCCCCGGTCATAGGGGCTTCGCCACAGGGCTGGCCATCATGGGCTTCGGTTTCGCCAGCCTGGTGGCCGGTCCCGTGATGCAGCGGCTGGTGGCCACGCTGGGGCTGGTACCCAACTTCGTGCTGCTGGGCATCGTGTACTTCGCGGTGATCTGCGCTTCCGCCCTGTACCTGGCGCCGCCCCGTCCCGGGGATGTGCCGGCTGAGGGGCCGGCGGCACGGACTTTCTCCGGCGAGGAGCTGGAGGGCGGAGCCGGAAAGGCCGGTAATGACGGTATGGCTCCGGAAAAAGGCATGTCCCTGAAAGGCGGGACTCCGCAGACTTCCGTGATCCGCACCGTGAAAGAGGTGGCGGAGGAGGTGGCCGAGGAAGTGGAGCGGCATCCCGACATGGAGCGCCGCATCCTGGGGCATCACGCCTTCACCGCCCGGGAGGCCCTGGGCACCTGGTACTTCTACGCACTGTGGTGGATCTTCTTCATCAACATCACCTGCGGCATCGCGCTGCTGGCGGTGGCTTCCCCCATGGCCCAGGAGGTGGTGGGGATGACCCCGGCCGCCGCGGCCTCCATGGTCGGCATCATCGGCCTGGTGAACGGCTTCGGCCGCATCTTCTGGTCCACGGTGTCCGACTATCTGGGACGGCGCAATGTGTACGTGCTGTTCTTCCTGATGGAGATCGGCGCCTTCTACGCGCTGGCCACGGTGGGAGCGCCGCTGGCCTTCCAGCTTCTGGTGCTGCTGATCATCTCCTGCTACGGCGGCGGCTTCTCCTGCATGCCGGCCTACCTCAGCGACCTGTTCGGCACCCGGGAGCTCAGCGCCATCCACGGCAAGATCCTCACGGCCTGGGGGCTGGCTGGGATTGTGGGACCGCTGCTGCTGTCCCTCATCTACGAGAACACCCACAGCTACTCCCTGACGCTGTACTTCTTCTCCGGCTGCTTCGTGGTGAACCTGGCGGTGGCCCTGGTGCTGAAGTGGAAGACCGCTGTCAGCGCCGCTCCCGCGCTGCAGGAGACCCGCTGATTTCACAAAAAGCGTTTTTTATAGTATAATATTATAATAAGTACAATCAGATACCGATTTTGTGCCTGCCGACCAACGGCAGGCATAATTTTCATTTATTCTATAAAAACGAGGCGTTACCATGCTGATTCTGACAGTAGAGAACCTTTCCCACAGCTATGGGGAGAGGACTTTGTTCAAAAATGTGAATTTCAATATCGAGACCGGGGACAAGATCGGCCTCATCGGCATCAACGGGACGGGCAAATCCACCCTGCTCCGTTATGTGGCCAATCTGGACGGCGGCAGTGAGGGCAAGGTTGTCACCAACGGCAGCTGCATCATCGAGTACCTGCCCCAGGACCCGCCCTTCGACCCGGAGGCAACGGTGCTGGACCAGGTGTTCCGCGGCAGCTCCCCCATGATGCGCACCCTCTCCCGCTACGAGAAGGCGGTGGAGCAGGTGGAGCGGCATCCGGAGGACCGCGCCGCCCAGCAGGAGCTGATGGCGGCCCAGGCGGCCATGGACGACGGGTTCGCCTGGCAGATCGAGAGCGAGGCCAAGGCCGTGCTCATGCGGCTAGGCATCTCCGATTTCAACAAGAAGATGGGTGAGCTGTCCGGCGGGCAGCGGAAACGGGTGGCACTGGCCGGCGTGCTGGTGCGGCCTTCCGACCTGCTGATTCTGGACGAGCCCACCAACCATATGGACAACGGTACCGTGGCCTGGCTGGAGGGGGAGCTGAAGAAACGCAAGGGCGCCCTGCTCATGGTCACCCATGACCGTTACTTCTTCGACCGGGTCATCAACCGGACCCTGGAGCTGGACAACGGGACGGCCTACCTCTATGTGGCCAACTACAGCGGCTTCCTGGCCAAGCGCGAGGAGCGCCGCCAGCTGGAGAACGCCGCCGCCCGGAAACTGCAGAACATCTACCGCCGTGAGCTGGCCTGGATCAGCCGCGGCGCCGAGGCCCGGCGGACCAAGAAGAAGGACCGGGTGGAGCGGTTCCACGAGCTGGAGGCGGAGGCCTTGGCCAAGGAGACGGTGTCCACCCTGGAGATGAGCTCCGTGTCCACCCGCCTGGGCAAGACCGTCATCGAGATGGAGAAGGTGGGCGCCCGGTACGGGGACACCTGGTTCCTGAAGGATTTCAGCCATGTGTTCCTGCGGGACGACCGGATCGGCATCGTGGGACCCAACGGCGTGGGCAAGACCACCCTGATGGACATGATCGCCGGAGTGCGTCAGCCGGACAGCGGCACGGTGACTGTGGGGCAGACGGTGAAGATCGGCTACTTCTCCCAGCACAGCGTGTTCCCGGACTCCGACAAACGGGTGCTGGAATACATCCGGGACGCCGGCGAGTACGTGTACACCGCCGACGGCAGCCGGGTCAGCGCGGCCCAGATGCTGGAGCGCTTCCTTTTCCCGCCGGAACTCCAGTGGGTGCCGGTGAGCAAGCTCAGCGGCGGCGAGAAACGCCGTCTCTACCTGCTCTCCGTGCTGATGGAGGCTCCCAACGTGCTGCTGCTGGACGAGCCCACCAACGACCTGGACATCCCCACACTGTCAGTGCTGGAGGAGTACCTGGAGGATTTCGCCGGCGTGGTCATCGCCGTATCCCATGACCGTTATTTCCTGGACCGGTTCGCGGGGCAGATCTTCGCCTTCGAGAACGGCCGGATCCGGAAGGTCCCCGGCGGCTACAGCGACTACGAGCGGCTGACGGCCCGGGAGGACCTGGAGCAGGAGGATCCGCGGAAGAGCGGCGGCAAGACCCCGAAAGGCGGCAGCGGCAAGGCCGGCGGGGCTGCCGGAAGCGGCAACGGGAAAAACAGCGTCAAGGCTGTTGACGATAAAGAGGACAACAAGGAGAAAGAGGGCGTCCGGACCATCACCTTCACGGAGAAGGCGGAGCTGGAGCGCCTGGAACAGGATATCGCCGCCTGCGAGGCGGAAGGGAAGATGCTGTCGGTAGAGATCGAGCAGGCCGGCAACGACTTCACCCGGCTGGCGGAACTCACCGCCAAGCTGGAGGAGAACCAGCGGAAGCTGGACCGGATGGTGGAACGCTGGGCGTTCCTGGGTGAGCTTCCCGAAGCGTGACGGCGCGGCGTACCGCAGTATGATTCCATAGAGAAAAGAGTGTGAGAGAAAAGGATGATAGGATGGATTTGACACGGTTTTACGGGACAGATATGAAATCGAAGATAAAGCGGCTTTTCGATGTGTTCGTGCCGATCTTCGTCACCCAGACGGCAATTTACGGGATGACGTTTTTCGACACCATGATGAGCGGCCATGCGGGCGCGCCCCAGCTGGCGGGCACCGCTATCGGCGCCAACCTCTGGATGCCCATATTCGCCACGGTGAACGGCATCCTGCTGGCGGCCACGCCCATCATCGCGCATCTGATCGGCGGCAAGCAGCGGCAGGACGTGGGGAAAGTGATCCGTCACGGGCTGATGCTGTCCATTGTCTTCTCACTGCTGCTGATCGTGGCGGCGGTGCTGTTGCTCCCCCTGCTGCTGGACATCCTGAAACTGGAGCCGGTGGTGGAGCATGTGGCGGTCTATTATCTGGCCGGAATCGGCATGGGCATCGTCCCCTTCTTCATGGGCACGGTGCTGCGGGCGCTGCTGGACACGCTGGGAGGCACCAGCCTGACCATGAAGATCTACCTGCTGGCCCTGCCCATCAACGGCTTCCTGAACTACATCCTGATTTTCGGCAAGCTGGGTCTGCCCGCCCTGGGCGGCATCGGCGCCGGCGTGGCCACAGGCATCACCTGCTGGCTGGTCTTCGGCATGTTCGTCTTTGTGGTGAAGAAGCATCCCTCCTACCAGGACATCAAAATCCTGGAGGGCCATCTCAACTTCAACAAGGCCCTGGTGAAGGAGTACCTCCATATCGGCGTGCCCATCGGGCTGACGATTTTCATGGAGAGCGGCATCTTCGCCGTGGTGGTCCTGCTCCAGGCCAAGTTCGGCACCACGGTCATCGCGGCCAGCCAGGCGGCCATGTGCTTCAGCAACCTGCTGTACATGCTGCCCCTCAGCGTGGCCATGAGCATGACCATCATCATCGGCGTGGAGGCCGGCGCCAGACGCTGGAAGAACGCCCGGCAGTACGGCAATCTGAGCCTGACCTTCAACGGGTTCTGCGCCCTGTTCCTGCCGGCCATCTGCTATGTCCTGCGGTATCCCATCGCCTGGATGTATGTGACGGAGCCGGAGGTCATCGACTACACGGTGCTCTTCGTCATCTACAGCTGCTTCTTCATCATGATGGACGCCATCGCTTCCCCGGTGCAGGGCATTCTCCGCGGCTACAAGGACGTGCGGGCGCCGTTCGTGGCAAGCTTCATCGCCTACTGGCTGGTCTGCACGCCGGCTGGACTGGTGCTGGACCTGGTCTTCCACCGGGGACCGGCGGCCTACTGGGAAGGCCTGGACCTGGGCATGTTCGCCTTCGCCTTCATCCTGCTGCTGCGGCTCATCCAGATCCGGAAGCGGATCAAGCGGAAATACAAACGGATCACCTGATAGACAGGCTGATTCCCGGAAAGAGACGGTTTTCACCGTCTCTTTTTTTATGCCAGGAAACCTTGTCCGGATACGGGTTGGCAGGTGATCTGTAAAAGTTTCTGGATGAAAAATGAATAATTTATTGATTTAACCCTTTACAAATTTAGCACGATAAAGTATAATGACGTTAAGAAAAATATGAGAGGGGTTTTCAAAATGAAAAAAATATTCATGTTACTGACATCGTTACTGCTTATCATCATGGTCGCCGGCTGCGGTGGCGGCGGGGAGAAGAAAATGGTCATCGGTCTGGATGACAACTTCGCTCCCATGGGCTTCCGCAACGAGAAGAACGAGCTAGTGGGCTATGACATCGATATGGCGAAAGAGGCCTGCAAACGCGCCGGCCTGGAAGTGACCTTCAAGCCCATCGACTGGAGCTCCAAGGAGGCCGAGCTGAACGGCAAGCGTATCGACGCCCTGTGGAACTGCCTCAGCGTCACTCCCGCCAGAGAGAAAGTGATCAAATTCTCCCGTCCCTACATGAACAACCGTCAGATTATCGTTGTTCCCGTGAACTCCAAGATCCAGACCCTGGCCGACCTGAAAGGCAAAGTGCTGGCGGTGCAGGACAACAGCACCGGCGCTGACCGTGTGGAGGAGTATCCGGACGTGAAGAAAGGCCTGAAGGACTACCGCAAATATCCTGACTTCGCGGCGGCTTTCCTGGACATCGACTCCGGCCGTGTGGACGCGCTGGTTGTGGATGAGATCCTGGCCCGCTACTACATGGTGAAGAAACCCGGCAAGTACAGAGTCCTGAAAGACGACATGGGCGCAGAGGTTGTGGCTGTAGGTTTCCGCAAGGACGACCAGGAGCGCTGCGACAAGATCAACAAGGCCATGGAGGAGATGCTGAAAGACGGAACCGCCAAGAAGATCTCCGAGAAATGGTTCGGCGCCGACGTGACCAAGTACTGATAAGTGACCGCCTTTTCCGGCAGCGGAATTCCGGAAAAATACCGGGGAAAAGGTTGCAATTTCCTCCCCGATGCGGTATCTTAGTAGAAGCTGAAATACTTTAGTCAACTAACAGAGAAAAACATTAAAGTGACCGGACGGACCTGCGGCTGCAGGCTCCCGCGAGTACAGGTATAGACGGCTGAAAGGCCGGATGGCTTTGACCAACCGGCCTTTTAATATTGATAAATGGAGTGCTACTTATGGATTATATTATTTCTATCATCCCCCAGATGCTGATGGGAACCGTGGACACGCTGCGTCTCTTCTTCGTGACCATCGTGCTGTCCATCCCCCTGGGAATCCTGCTGGCGTTCGGGCGGGTATCCTCTTTCAAGGTGCTGCGCACCACCATTGCCACCTATGTCTATGTGCTGCGGGGCACACCGCTGATGCTGCAGATGCTGTTCGTCTACTTCGGACTTCCTTTCATCCCGGGCGTGGGCATCCGGCTGGACGATTTCCCGGCCGCCATCCTGGCCTTCGTGCTGAACTACGCGGCTTATTTCTGCGAGATCTTCCGCGCCGGCATCCAGGCCATCCCGAAAGGACAGTATGAGGCCGCCAAGACCCTGGGCATGAACTATGTCCAGACCATGCGCCGCATCATCCTGCCCCAGGTGTTCAAGGTGATCCTGCCTCCGATCAGCAACGAGACTATCACCCTGGTGAAGGACACCTCCCTGATCTACGTGCTGGCCATGAACGACCTGCTGCGCACCACCAGAAACCTGGTGCAGCGCGACTTCACCATCACGCCTTTCCTGGTTGCGGGCGTGTTCTACCTGATCATGACACTGGTGCTGACCTACGGCTTCAACAAGCTGGAAAAACGGTTCGCAAGATGGGAGTAAGTTATGAAGAAGATCGAAGCCAAGAACATATATAAGAATTTCGACAGCCTGGAAGTGCTGAAGGGCATCAACCTGGAAGTGGAGGAAGGCGAGGTCGTGGCCATCATCGGCCCCAGCGGCGGCGGCAAGAGCACCCTGCTGCGCTGCCTCAACAAGCTGGAGACCATCAACAAGGGCTCTATCGTCATTGACGGCGAGACCCTGGCCACCACCGGCGACGACGGGGAGGTGGAGTACGCATCCCCCAAGGACGTGTCCCGGATCATCTGCAAGATGGGCATGGTGTTCCAGCAGTTCAACCTGTTCCCCCACATGACCGTCCTCCAGAACCTGATGGAGGCCCCGGTGAACGTGCAGAAACGTGATTCGGCGGAAGTGGAGAAAGAGGCGGAGATCCTGCTGAGGAAGGTGGGCCTGCTGGAGAAGCGGGACGTCTATCCCCGCAAGCTCAGCGGCGGCCAGCAGCAGCGTGTGGCCATCGCCAGGGCCCTGGCCATGAAACCCGATATCATGCTCTTTGACGAGCCCACCTCCTCCCTGGATCCGGAGCTCACCGGCGAGGTGCTGAAGGCCATGCGCACGCTGGCCGAGGAGCACATGACCATGGTGGTGGTGACCCACGAGATGGGCTTCGCACGGGAAGTGGCCACGAAAGTCCTCTTC
>CALAZX010000073.1 GCA_937926555.1 uncultured Negativicutes bacterium
GACGGCGACGGCAACAAGGTGGTCAACAGCGTGGACAGCAGCACCGTGGACCTGAAACTGGGACACCGCACCGACAAGAGCGACCTGTCCGTGGGCTATGACCGCTACCGTTCCGACTATACCCGCCCCGACAAGGACGGCATGGACAAGAAGGCCCTCTCCGGCAGGAAGGACAACGAGAAATACAGTGTCCGCTTCAACTATGATTTCGACGAGCACCTGTCCAACAAGATGAACTATTTCTCCCGGACCTCCGACCTGGACGACAACCTGGCGGAGCCGGCCAAGACCTGGACCATGCGGGAGAAGACCTGGGGCTTCTCCGACGAGCTGACCTTCCGCAAAGGCCAGCATGCGGTGATCGCGGGCGTGGACTACTACAAGGACGCCATGAACAAGTATCATGACCAGTACACCCCCAGCCTCACCGGCGATGTGTCCAACACCGGCTACTACCTGCAGGACACCATGACCTTCGGCCGTGTCACCGTGACCCCGGGCGTACGCTTCAGCCATCATTCCATCTACGGCAACAACACTTCCGCCAGCGGCGTGGTGGCCTATGACGTGACGGACAAGGTGAGCACCTACGTGTCCTACAAGGAGTTCTTCCGTGCTCCCTACCTGTACGAGCTGTACAATCCCACCTACGGCAGCGAGAAGCTGGATCCGGAGAAAGGCCACACCTGGGAGTGGGGCGCCAACGCCTTCCTGGATGACAAGACCACGGTGTCCACCCATATCTTCCGCACCAAATCCGACAACCTGATCGGCTTCAACAGCGACACCTGGAAATACTACAACGCCGGCGAGGAGACCATCAACGGCTGGGATGTGCAGCTGACCAGACAGCTGGACAGACACTTCCGGGCCAACGCCTCCTACGCCCATCTGTCCATCCCCGCCAGCAAGAACCGGAGCGGCTCCATCCCCACCGGCACCTGGAACCTGGGCCTGGACTACGACAACGCCAAGTTCAACGGCAACATCACCGCCCAGGGCATCATGAACCGCCCCGGCACCCCGGCGAAACAGAGCCAGGTGTCCGACAGCAACAAGAGCTTCTGGGTATTCAACGCGGCCATGAACTACAAACCGGAGAAGGACGTGACAGTGTTCGTCACCGCCAACAACATCTTCAACCGGATGTACACCGATATGACCTATGACATGACCCATCCCGGCGGACCCGGCTGGTACTCCCAGCCCGGCAGAAACTTCCAGGTGGGCATGGAATACAAGTTCTGATGGAAAACAAGAGAACGTTGCGCCTGGCGCTGCTGCATTTCGATTTCTGCGGCGGGCCCCAGGAGAGCAATTTCAAGAAGATAGAGGAAGGGGTGCGGCTGGCCGCGGAGGCCGGCGCCGACTGGGTGATCACCCCGGAGATGGCCCTGCAGGGCTACCATATGGTCCGGACCGGCCATCCCTACACCTACCTCTCCAAAGAGGACGGCAGCTACAGGCCCTTCCTGGACCTTGCGCGGGAGAATCATGTACGGCTCTTCCTGGGCTGCGCCGAGAAGGAGGACGGCAGGGCGGGGAACAGCTGTGTGGTCATCGGCCCCGAGGGGACCATCGACGCCAAACACAGCAAGGTCCACACCGTGAAATGGGTCACGGAGGCCTGGTCCGACCCGGGGGAGACCATGAAGCCGGCGGACCTGGACGGCGTCCGGACGGGACTGCTGGTCTGCGCCGACTCCTGGTTCAACCACCACGGGGAGGAGCTGCGTGAAAAAGGGGCGGAACTCCTGCTGGTGATCGCCGCCTGGCCACCCGGAGGCTGCGGGGGACCGCCGGTCCACGCCTGGAACGGCATCTCCACCTGGGCCCACGGACTGCCGGTGATCGTCTGCAACCAGACCGGCAACAGCGGCATGGACTGCCGCAAGGCCCAGAGCGCCGTGGTGGAAGGGGGACGCCTCCTCTTCCAGTATGTGGGCGGCGA
>CALAZX010000074.1 GCA_937926555.1 uncultured Negativicutes bacterium
CTCTTCCGTCCCGGGCTCCGGAGCCTCCGCCCCGTCCTCCGCTTCCAGCAGGGAGATCTGCTCGGGCCGGTTCTGCAGGTCCTCCACCAGAATCTCCGGCATGGGAGGGAGCTCCTCCAGGGACCGGATGCCGAAGGTCTCCAGGAACCGTGCCGTGGTGCCGTAGAGGATGGGTCGTCCCACCGTCTCCTTGCGGCCCGCTTCCACCCCCAGGTCCCATACCACCAGGGTGGACAGGACCCCGACGATTTTACCGCCGCGGATGGCCTCGATCTCGGCTTTCGTCACCGGCTGGTGGAAAGCCACGATGGCCACGGTCTCCATGGCCGCGGTGGTGAGCCGCAGCTCCTGGGTTTCCGCCAGCTGCATCACCGTCTCGTGATGACAGGGCTTGGTGGCCAGCTGGAAGCCGTCCGCCACCTCCCGGAGGACGATGCCCCGGCTTTCCTGGTTGCAGGCCTCCTTCAGCCGTGTCAGGAGCTCCCAGACCTGGGGTTTCTCCAGGCCCAGCACCCCCGCCAGCTGCGGGACGCCGATGGGGTCCCCGGAAGCGAACAGCACCGCCTCCAGCTCACCCAGTTTACGTTCCAAGAGCATCCTGCTCCCCTCCCTGTCTCAAAAATAGATAGATCGGCGCGAAGGCCTCGCTCTGGCTGATGCGCACCACACGCAGCCGCAGCAGCTCCAGCACCGCCAGGAACGACGCCACCTGCTCGGTGGCCGTCCCCGTGGTGACGAAGGCTTTGCTGAACTCCACCCCTTCCGGGAATTTCTCCAGCCGCAGCACGATCTCTTTCATCTTGTTGCCCACGTCGTATTCCTGCCGCTCCACGATGGCCACCTGGGGCTCCGGCTCCGGAGTCACCACATGGATCAGCGCGTCCAGCAGCCTTGCCGCCGGATAGTGCCGCAGTTTCTGCAACGCGGTCCCGGTGAAAAGATTGGGCCGGGTGTGATAACGGGACGCCCGGTCCAGCATGTTCTCCATCTCCGCCGCCACGGTCTTGATCTTCCGGTATTCCACCAGCATCCGGACCAGGGTCTCGCGGGGATCCTCCTCCTCCTCGTCCCCCTCACGGGGCAGCTTGGGGAGCAGCATCCTGGACTTGATCTGCAGCAGCATGGCCGCCATTACCAGGAACTGGCTGGCACGCTCCAGATCGGGCTCGTCCAGAGAATGGAGATAGTCGATATACTGTTCGGTGATGGAGACGATGGGGATGTCGTAGATATCCACCTTGTTCTTCTCGATGAGATGGAGCAGCAGGTCCAGAGGACCTTCAAACTTCTCCAGCTTCATTATGGGTTCCGGCATAAAAGTCCTCTCTCCTCCTTCTCTCTCATCATTTCATCACCGTCGTGTTGTCATTGTGACGTCTTTCCTATGGCTTACCGGCATCGGAACCGCCCTTTTCAAGGCATCACCGCGGTCCGCCGCTTTCCGCTCAGGCGGTCTTCCGGCCGCCGCTTCCGCGGATCAGTAGCTCAGGTTCATGGCGTCCTTGATCTCCGCCATGTTCTTCTCGGCGATGACCTGGGCGCGTTTGGCGCCGTGCTCCAGCACCTCTTTGATGTAGCCGGGTTTCTTCTCCAGCTCCAGGCGTTTGGCGTAGATGCCGCTGAGCAGGGCTTCCATCTTCTGGTACAGGCATTTCTTGCACTGCATGCAACCGATCTCGCCGGCACGGCACTTCATCTCGATCTCCGGAGCCTCCTCCTCGTTGAAGACTTTCTGGAACTCGTAGACGATGCAGACTTCCGGATGGCCGGGGGCTGTCTTCTTGATACGGGCCGGGTCGGTCTTCATCATGCGCACACGCTCCCACAGCTCTTCCGGAGAAGCGCCGAAGGGGATGGTGTTGCCGTAGGATTTGCTCATCTTGCGGCCGTCGATGCCCGGCAGCACTTTGGCCTTGGAGTACAGGGCCTGGGGTTCCGGGAAGATCTGGCAGTTGTACAGCTGGTGGAAACGGCGCACCATCTCCCGGGCCAGCTCCAGATGGGGAGCCTGGTCCTCGCCTACCGGCACGAAACCGGCCTTGTAGAGGATGATGTCACCGGTCATCAGCACCGGGTAGCCCAGGAAGCCGTAGGTGTGCATGTCCTTGCCCTGGCTGCCCAGGTTGACGATCTTGTCTTTGTAGGTGGGAACGCGTTCCAACCAGGATAAAGGAGTGTTCATACCCAGCAGCAGCGCCAGCTCGGCGTGCTCCTTCACATGGGACTGCACGAAGATGATGTTCTTTTCCGGATCCAGCCCGGCGCTCAGCCAGTCGATGGCCATCTGATGGATGTTGTCCTGCAGTTTGGACGTGTCGTCGTACGAGCTGGTCAGGGAATGCAGATCCGCGATAGAGAAGATGCAATCATATTCGTCCTGCAGACGGATCCAGTTCTCCAGCGCCCCCATATAGTTGCCGAGATGAAAGCGGCCGGAAGGCTGCATGGCACTGAAAATTACACCTTTTGACATAATAAACCACTCCTTAGATATTAGAAATTATTGATTATCACCTTAAAAAAGGAAGAAAACAAGACTGACCACCTTCTGGCAGAGCCCTACATAGGCGGATGCCAGCGGTGTGATGATGCTGTTGATGACACCGCTGAAAATCAGCGCCATCAGCACGAAAAAGCCGTAACGGCCGATAAACTCCTCATACTTGTACATCATCTCGTAGGACATGAACTGCTCCAGGATCTTGGAGCCGTCCAGGGGCGGTACGGGAATCAGGTTGAAGAAAGCGAACCACACGTTGTACATCATCAGCCAGAACAGGAAGTCATACATTCCCGAAGAGGCGATGCCCAGCCGGCCCACCAGGACCATGAGCAGGACCGCCATGAAGCACAGGAACAGGTTGGCTCCCGGTCCGGCGAAGGACACTTTCAGCATCCCCTGCCGGTAGTTGCGGAAATAACGGGGATCGATGCCCACCGGTTTGGCCCAGCCGAAACCGCAGAGCACCAGCATCAGCGTGCCCAGGATATCCAGATGTACCAACGGGTTCACGCTGAGCCGGCCCATGGCCCGAGGCGTGGGGTCTCCCATGCTGTCGGCTGCCAGGGCGTGGGCATATTCATGAAACGTCAGAGCGATCAGCAGGGCGGGTACCCTGAAGATCATCGTTGAGAAATCGAGCATAATTACCTCCAGATTATAAAGATACCTTTATATTATACATTATTTCAGGCAAAAAGTGAATTGAGGTTACCCTTCTTTCCCCCTCCAACTGTGAACTTTTGCGGACTTTCGGCGCAATTCCGCCGGATCCGCTCCCGGCCGCCGTGAAAACCTTCCCGGAGAGACACCGCTTCACAAAGAAAACTGTCCACTCCCCTTCTGTGGAAGACGGCGCCGATTTCCGCCGCATCTCTTCCCCGCCCCCTCCTCAAGAAAGAAAACAGGCCGTCCTCTTCCGAAAAAAAGAACGCTGCGCCGGGACATCTCTGTCACATCGGCACAGCGTCAGATTCTATATGATTTTCTCAGTGGAAATACAGCGGCAGATCAATCGTGGGTGTAGTTGGGAGCCTCTTTGGTGATGATGATGTCGTGGGGATGGCTCTCGCGGAGACCAGCGCCGCTCATCTTCACGAACTGGGTGTTCTCGATCATCTCTTGGATGTTGTGGGCACCCACATAGCCCATGCCTGCGCGGAGACCGCCTACCAGCTGGTAGAGGGTTGCGGCTGCGGAGCCTTTGAAAGGAACGCGGCCTTCAATGCCTTCCGGAACCAGTTTGTCGGCAGTGGCCACATCGCCCTGGAAGTAACGGTCCTTGGAGCCCTTCTGCATAGCGCCCAGAGAGCCCATGCCGCGGTATACTTTGTAGGAACGGCCCTGGTACAGGATCTTCTCGCCGGGAGCTTCCTCGGTGCCTGCCAGCAGACCGCCGATCATGACAACGTTGGCGCCGGCGCCGATAGCCTTGGCGATATCACCGGAGAATTTCACACCGCCGTCGGCGATGATGGGAATACCGTGTTTCTGTGCCACAGCTGCGCAGTCGTTCACAGCGGTGATCTGGGGAACGCCGATACCTGCGACCACGCGGGTGGTGCAGATGGAGCCGGGTCCGATACCTACTTTGACAGCGTCAACGCCGCACTCGATCAGCGCTTCGGTAGCGGCTGCGGTAGCCACGTTGCCGGCGATGATGTTCAGTTTCGGGAAAGCGGCGCGCAATTTCTTCACCGCTTCCAGCACGCCTTTGGAATGGCCGTGGGCGGTGTCGATAACCAGTACGTCAACATGTGCGTTCACCAGTGCGGTGGCGCGGTCCAGCATGTCCGGGCCTACGCCTACAGCGGCGCCTACGCGGAGACGGCCGTCGGAGTCTTTGCAGGAGTTGGGGTACAGTTTCGCTTTCTCGATGTCGCTGATGGTGATCAGGCCTTTCAGGATGCCTGCCTCGTCAACCAGCGGCAGTTTCTCGATGCGGTGCTCGGCCAGGATGGCTTTGGCCTCCTCCAGGGAGGTGCCTACCGGTGCGGTGACCAGGGTCTCGGAAATCATGCTGTCCTTGATCAGGCGTTTCATGTCGTTCTCGAAACGCAGGTCGCGGTTGGTGATGATGCCAACCAGCTTGCCTTCTTTATCGCAGATGGGAACGCCGGAGATGTTGTAGTGCTCCATCATGTTCATGGCGTCGCCCACCATGTTCTCGGGATGCAGGAACAGCGGATCCACGATAACGCCGTGCTCGCTGCGTTTTACCTTCTCTACTTCAGCAGCCTGCTCCTCGATGGTCAGGTTCTTGTGGATGATACCCAGACCGCCTGCGCGGGCGATGGCGATCGCCATGCCGGACTCGGTCACAGTATCCATGCCGGAGCTGATCAGAGGGATGTTCAGCTTGATATCCTTGGTCAGGTAGGTGGTCACGTCCACGTCACGGGGCAGCACGTCGGAAGCCGCCGGAACTAACAGTACATCATCAAAAGTCAAACCTTCTTTTACGAACTTGTCTTCACGCATGTCTCTAATTCCTTTCCTTTTCTTTTTTCCCTTGTTGCTTTTTCTCTTCTCTTTTTACCTTGTCTTGCCTTGTTTTTTCCACTTGATGCTTTAGAAAATATTTTTACTAGTATACTCCTCAAAAACAAGAAAAGCAAGTACATTTTGTAAAATATGGTACAAAATGTGCCTGCTTTCCGCTTATTTTTCAGTTTTGACCACAAATTATGGTGTATGCGGCATCTGAGACGCCGAAAATCCGTCCCGCCGGGACATGATGCCGCGGAGAAATCACATCGCTGAATCCTCCCAAAAAGTCATACCGGAAATTCCGCATCACCTGATAGTGATCACCACAATCTCCGGCCGGCTGCCGATTCGCACCGGCGCGCCCCAGAGGCCGAAACCGCAGGAGACCACCGCCAGCATGTCCCCCACCCGGGCGGTGCCGTAATCCAGCCGGTAGAGGCTGCGGGGCACCAGGTTCAGCGGCGCCATCTGGCCGCCATGGGTGTGGCCCGCCAGATAGAGGTCGTAACCCGCTGCCGCCGCCCGGTCCGGATTCCAGGGCTGGTGTTCCATGAGGATCCGTATCCGGCTGCCGGGATGCTCTGCCGCCAGCTCCTCCAGATGGGGGTTCTTCCGCTCGGTGGCGTAATCCTCCAGGCCCGCCAGCAGGATACCTTCCGGCAGCTCCACCGCCTCGTCCACCAGGAAGCGGATGCCCACACGGGAGAACATCTCCATCTCCCGGGGTACCGCCCCGGTATAGTGGTCGTGGTTGCCGGGCACCGCGTAGACGCCCCAGCGGCTCTCCAGGTCTTTCAAGGGAAGGTGGCTCCCTTCCCGCAGGGGGTAGACCAGGCTGCTGTCCAGCAGGTCGCCGCCGAAGAGCACCACATCAGGGTGCTCCCGATTCACCAGCTCCACCAGCTCACGGGAGGTGGCGCTGCCGTAGAGGCTTCCCAGATGGAGGTCCGTCACCAGCACCGCCGTCACCGGCCGGGAGCCATGCCTGCCTGTGTCCAGCGTCACCCGCCGGACCACAGGATGGGCCGCCTGCCAGGCGCCGTAACAGATGATCAGCGCCACCGCCAGGGCTCCCGCCCGCAGGTAGAGAGGTTCCGCCGCGGCCAGCCAGCCGCCGGGGAAGAGCTTTCCTCCCAGCCGCAGCAGGAGCCAGCCTGCCGCCACATAGAGTGAGTAATGGAAAAACGCCAGCCAGTATCCCGTCACATAGGAGAGCGCCCGCAATGCCGGCATGGGCAGAGGCAGCCGGGGTCCCCATATCTCCAGGGCCAGAAAAAGCAGCGGCAGGAGCACAAAGACTCCCGCCGCCCAGAAATGACCGGGCTGGCCGAAGCCCCTGCGGTACATCATCCAGTACCCCAGGGAGCCTGCCACCCCGATGACAGAGAATACCAGCAGTAACACTGTCCGTATCGTCTGCATTTTCATCATCTGTCCGCCGCCCCGCATCAGTGCTTGGCGATCTCGTCCAGAAGATACTCGTTCTTCACTTTGATATAGGTGCCCTTCATGCCCAAGGACTTGGTCTCGATCAGGCCGGCGCTCTCGAATTTGCGCATGGCGTTGACGATGACGGAACGGGTGATGCCCACACGGTCCGCGATCTTGGAGGCCACCAGGATGCCTTCGGTGGCGTTCAGCTCGGACAGAATGTTGACAATAGCTTCCCATTCGGAGAAGGACAGGGTGGAGAAAGCGATCTGCACCATGGCTTTCTTACGGGCCTTGCTCTCAACCTCGGCCTCGCGCTCGTGAAGGATCTCCAGGCCTACAACCGCTGCGGCGTACTCGGACAGCAGCAGGTCGTCATCGTTGAAATCCCGGTCGTAGCGGGCCAGAATCAGGGTGCCGATCCGCTCGCCGTTACCGTTGATGGGGACGATGGTGGTGCGTTTGTCGCCGTAGGCGCATTTGGTGTCATCCACAAAGGTGCATTCATGGTCTTTGTAGCTGATGTTGGGCACCGTCTCCAGGGCTTTTTTCACAACGTTCATGTAGCGCTCGGGGAACTGCATGTCCCCCAGCACGGTCTCCCGCATGATGTCGCATTCGAACTCATCACGCAGGGCGTAACCCATCACGTTCCCCTCGGTGTTCACAATATAGACATTGGCGGTCACCAGATCACGCAGCAACGCAGCGACATCGTGGAAAGTCACTTTCTCGCCGCTTTGCATCAGTTTGTTCAGTTTGCGTGTTTTCTCCAGTAATTTCATAAGGTTCCTCCTGTTTTGTTCTTCCTGTGGCGTCATGCTCTCGGAAAATTCTTCTGATACACTTTATTGATTCTCTCATTGGTGATATGGGTATATATCTGTGTCGTGGACAGACTCGCATGCCCCAGCAGCTCCTGCACGGCTCTCAGGTCGGCGCCG
>CALAZX010000075.1 GCA_937926555.1 uncultured Negativicutes bacterium
GCCCCACCTGTCAGCGGGATTCTGGTGACTTTCTTTTGCGACATACAAAAAACTCCCGGAGCAGTTTCGGTCCTGGTATCGTGACCGGTGGCTGTTCCGGGAGGTTTTTCTGCCCGTCATGTCCTCCTGCTTCCCAACGGGGTCTCCACAAGGATGGGGATGCAGAAAACCCTCCCTGCCGGTGTATTCCGGTAAGGAGGGTTCTCTTGTTCCAGGACAGGTTTCCTGTATGGTATGCTGTCATGGTATATGATTTTGCTTTACATTTCGTTTCTTAAAGTGCCCGCTCAATCTACAAGCTTTTCCGTCCGGGTCAATTCCGCTTACAGGATTTTTCCTGGCGTGCCGGTTTCCACTTTCTAACTCGCATCTGTTTTTTATTCCAGCCCCCGTCACGGAAGTCTTTTTCCGATTAATCCCTGCTCACAGTTTCGCCGCCAGCTCCGGGAAGGGGCTGAGGCTCCGTTTCAGGATGCCGTGGAGGTAGGCGATGGTGAGGCCGTAGTTGGTGATGGGCACCTGCTGCCGGGCGGCGCAGAGATAGCGGTACTGCATCTCCTGCTGGTTCAGCATGCAGCCGCCGCAGTGGATCACCAGTCTGTAGGGGGACAGGTCCCGGGGGAACTCCGCGCCGCTGGTCCATTTATAGCTGAACTTCTTGCCGGTGCGCTCCTCCAGCCAGCGGGGCAGTTTCTCCGTGCCGATGTCGCCGCACTGACGGTGGTGGGTGCAGCCTTCCGAGATCAGCACCGGGTCCCCGTCCTCCAGGTCCGCGATGGCGGCCACGCCCAGTACCGCCTGCTCCAGGTTGCCCTTGTGCCGGGCGAAGAGAATGGAGAAGGAGGTCAGGGTCAGGCCCGGAGGCGTGTCACGGTCCACTTTGCCGAAGGCCTGGCTGTCGGTGATCACCAGGCGAGGCGGCCGGTTCAGGGAGGCCAGTGTATCCTTCAGCCGGTCCTCCTGGGTGAGGATGGCCATGGCCCCTGCGTCCAGGATATCCCGGACGGTCTGCTGCTGGGGCAGGATCAGCCGTCCCTTGGGTGCGGCGCTGTCGATGGGGGTCACCAGGACCACCAGGTCACCGGGATCCACCAGGTCGGCGCAGACGGGATAGGGGGAGGGGTTCTGGGGCTGGAGCCGTGCCAGGCTGTCCTTCAGCTTCCCGATGTTCTCCCCGGTGGCGGCGCTGACAGGGAGGAAAGGCACTTTCTTCTCCGTGATCTCTCCCAGGCCGGGGATGTGCTTCACCGCCTGGTCGCCATATATCTCCTGCAGTGTCTCGATTTTGGTGAAGGCCGCCAGCACCGGCAGTTTCCGTTCCAGGATGGTGTCCAGCAGGGCCAGGTCCTCCGGGGAGGGACCGGTGGCGCTGTCCATCACCAGCAGGGCGATGTCTGTCCTGTTCAGGACCTGGTAGGATTTCTCCACCCGGAGCTGCCCCAGGTCCCCCTCATCGTCGATGCCGGGGGTGTCGATGATCTGCACGGGCCCCAGGGGCAGCAGCTCCATGGCCTTCGTCACCGGGTCCGTGGTGGTGCCGGGGGTAGGGGAGACGATGGCCAGCTGCTGGCCGGTCAGTGCGTTGATGAGACTGGATTTGCCGGCGTTGCGCCGGCCGAAGATGCCGATATGGATGCGTTCTCCCGAGGGAGTCGCGTTCAAGCCGCTCATGGGATGACCTCCTTGCGTTTTCGGGTAGGATGGGCGTTTTTCCGGCTTCCCCCTGTGGGAAGCCGCTCCGCCGTGTGTGCCGGAACAGTGTCTGGCCGTGCCGGGAAACCT
>CALAZX010000076.1 GCA_937926555.1 uncultured Negativicutes bacterium
GACACCATGAACGGCATCCGTATCCAGGGCGGCGGTGTGAAGGATGATGAAAACGGGCAGAACATCCGGGATGAGAACGGTAACACCATAGAGAAATACAACACCCATTACGGCGTCACTTTCAAGGGTGCGGACAAAGTATCCATAAAGGTCACCGGCGGCAGCACGGAGGACTCCCTGGAAGGCATCTACCTGATCGATGCGGGCTACCTGACGGTGGACAACACCGTGAAGAACTTCTCCATCGAGTCGGTCTACAACGGACCCGGGATGGAGGAAAGCTCTGTGGAAGGCCTGTCCCTCATGGACACTTGCCATATCTTCGTGAATGCGGACAACACGGTGATCCGGGCGGACGCCTCCGCTGCTGGGGATGGCGCGATTGACGGCTATCTTGCGGCGCTGGACCTGCAGCGGGACAGCACGGCGGAGTTCGGCGGCAAGAAACTGGTCCTGGAGGCGAAGAACAGCCCCGGCGGTTACGGCTTTGGGGTGGAAGCCTACGCCAAAAGCACGGCGCTGATCAATGCGGATGACGTGACCATCAAAGTCTCCACCCCGGGGGTGGGGCTGGATCAATACAACAGCATGGCTGCTACTTCGGAAGGCGGGTCCATCGTGGCTATCAACAGCGACAAGACCGGTGCGGACCAGGGGAAGACGGTCCGTGTGGAAGGCGCCGTGTGGGGCCAGCATGGGGGCACTATTTTCCTCAACCTGACCAACGACAGCTCCAAGATGACCGGCTGGACCATGAAGGAGGAGGAGGATAATTCCGGGGAGACTCCCGAACCGGAAGGCCGGGTGGACATGATGGTGGAGAACGGCGCCCGCTGGGATCTCACCGCCAACAGCGGCATCACCACCCTGAAGGGCGGTAACGGAGGCATCGTGGACATGACGGTGAACCCGAATGCCGCAAAGCCCTATCAGTTCCTGGAGATGGACAATCTGAAAGGCGAAGGGGACGTGTTCATCATGGACACGGACCTGGACAGCCAGACTGACGGCGACAAGATCTATATCAACAAGACGGCGGAGACCGGCAAGCATTTCATCCAGGTGAAGGACGTCAGCGCCGACAAAGGCGCCGAAGTCACCGGGGAGAAGAAACTCCTCCTGGTGAAGGACGCCAGCGGCAACTCCGTCTTCGAAGGCCAGACCTACCACGGCCTGTGGGACACCGAGCCCACCGTGGAGAAGATCGGCAAGGACTGGTACCTGGTGAAGGTTGTCCACTACGACAATCCGGAGACGGAGACCGGTGTGGGCAACGTGGAATCCGCCTACGCCTTCTGGCGTGCGGGAATCCTGGACGACACCCTGCGGCAGCGTCTGGGGGACGTACGCTACCACAAGCAGGATGACGGCGTATGGGCACGGTTCAAGACCGGCAAGCTGCAGGCTCCCCTCTATGACGGCAGCTACCAGATGTACCAGGTCGGCTATGACAAACGGCACAACCGCGACATCTACGGCATCGCCCTGGACCACACCAGAGGCAAGACCAACCACAGCATGGGCCAGGCCAAGAACCGGAACATCGGCATCACCCTGTACGACACCAACTACCGGGACGACAACACCTACAGCGACCTGGTTCTGCGGGTGGGACGGATCCGCAATGACCTGCGGATGTACGCCGGCAAGGAGAGCAACACCGGCGACATGGACTACAAGGTATGGGGCTACAGCGCCAGCTACGAGCTGGGCAAGACCCACCGGAAGGACCACGGCTGGTTCTATGAGCCCCAGGCACAGCTGATTTACGGACGGCTCCCCGGCGGCACCTACCACACCAACAAGGGCCTGAAGCTCCGTAAGGACGCCATCGACAGCCTGCTGGGACGTGCCGGCATCGTGGCAGGACGGCAGCTCCACGAGAACATCGACTTCTATATCAAGGCCAACCTGTACCACGAGTTCCTG
>CALAZX010000077.1 GCA_937926555.1 uncultured Negativicutes bacterium
CTGGGGGAGAAGAGACAATGAGAGCTGTGGAACTGAACCGGAAACGCATTCTGGTCACCTTTTTGATGCATCTGGGGGACCTGACCCTGACCACCCCCTTCATCCATGCATTGCGGATGGCGGCCCCGGATTCCCATATCACCATGCTGGTGGATGAGAAGCTGAAAGATGTGGTGCTGTTCAACCCCCATCTGGACGAGGTGATCACTATCGACAAGAAGGGCCGGGACAACAGTCTGCTGTCCCTGGTGAGCTGCGCCCACCGCCTCAGCGGCATGGATTTCGACGTACTGATCAACCTGCACCCCAACGAGCGCTGCTCCTTCATCTGCGCCCTGACGAAGGTGAAAGAGCGGACCGGCTGCACCAACTGGCTGTTCAAGCCCTTCTTCGACGTGCTGACGCCCCTGGACCGGAAGCTCCACGCGGCGGACATGTACCTGGATGTGCTGACCCAGCTGGGGGTGAAAGAGCTGCAGCACCAGGGTCTGGAGATCTTCCCCGGGGAGGAGAACCTGGCCTACGCGGACAGCTTCTGGCGGTCCGAGAGCCTCCGGGAGGAGGAGAAGCTGGTGGGCCTCAACATCGGCAGCGCCGTGGAGACCAAGCGGTGGAGCCCGGAGCGGTTCGCGGAAGTGGCGGACCGGCTGGCGGAGCGCGGTTACCGCACGGTGTTCTTCGGCGGTCCCATGGACGAGGAGATGGTGGCGGAGGCCACGTCCCACATGAGGACAAAGCCCATCATCGCCACCGGCAAGTTCACCATCGGCCAGCTGGCGGCGGCCATGCGGCGCTGCTGCCTCATCATCACCAACGACAGCGGCCCCATGCATGTGGCCATCAGCCAGCGGGTGCCCATCGTGGCCATGTACGGCCCCAGCCATCCGGACCTGTACGGTCCCTATACGGAGATGGCCACCATCGTCACGGCGGAACCGCCCTGTCCGGGCTGCGCCGCGGGGATGAAGCATCACTGCGACGACCCCCGCTACAACCTGCGCTGCATGAAGGACCTGACGGTGGCCCAGGTGCTGGCGGCCTGCGACAAGTGGCTGCCTGACGGAACCGGCCGGATTGACTGCGCGGCAGAAAGCAAGGATGCCGGCGCGGCTGCCGGAAAGAAGGCGTGATACCGGTGGGGGAGAATCTGTCCCGGAAGCCTGGCGCGGACGCGGCGGGCACCACCGGCGGAAATACAAGGAAGAAACTGTTCGGCTACGACTACACGGACAGCGAGCTGGTGAAGCTGGGCCTCTATCTGGGCATCGGCGGCACCGCGGCGCTGGTGGAGTGGGCCCTGTTCTGGACCTTCACGGAGAAGCTGGGTATCTACTACCTGGTGTCCACGGCACTGGCCTTTCTGTTAGCCACGGTTTATCATTATTTTTTGGGGAACATCTTGGTTTTCACCAGCGGTGTGCGGTATAGTAAAGGGAAGGAGCTCAGTCTCGTACTGTTTGTCAGCACGGTGGGACTGGGGCTCAACCTGCTGCTGATGTACCTGTTTGTCTCCCTGCAGGGGCTGGATCCCCTGCTCTCCAAGGTCCTGGCCAGCATTCTGGTGGTGGCCTGGAACTATCTGTCACGGAAAAAATGGATCTTCAAGGAGGATGTCTGATGCAGCAGAGAGTTTCACTCCAGAGCTTTGAGAAAGTCTTCATCCTGTACAACCGGTACTCGGGAAAGCAGATTTTCGCAAGTATGCCCGCGAGAGTGAATGAAATTCATAAACGACTGAAAGACAGTTTGCCTAGAGCCGAAGTGAAGCTGGTGGATGTGAAGCTGTTCCAGCAGCTTCCCGACCTGGCGAGGAAAGTGGCACAGGAGAAATACGACTGGGTGATCATCGCCGGCGGCGACGGCACCATCCGCGCCTTCGTGGAGCAGATGCTGCTGAACGATTTCCATCCCTATGTCAGCGTCATCCCCGCAGGCACGGTGAACCTCATCGCCAAGGAGATGGGGCTTAGCAAGGAGCCGGAGCGGTGGATGCGCCGGGCCATGAAGGGCATCGTGGTGCCCCTGTACCTGGGCCGGGCCAACGGCAACCTGTTCCTGACAGTGGCGGGGGCCGGTTTTGACTCCCTGGTGGTGGACAATGTGGGGATGCTGGAGAAGCGTTTCCTCTCCAAGTTCGCCTACCTGCTGAATGGCACCTCCGTGGTGCGGCGGGAACTGCTTTTCAGCGACTGGCGCTATGAGTTCGAGGCCCGTTTCGACGGGGAGGGTGAGTGGCACAAGGCCACCTCCGTCATCGTGGGCAAGAGCCGCTACTACGCCGGCCGCTACAACCTGTTCACCGACGCCAGTCTCAGCGAGCCCTGGCTGTATACGGCCCTGTTCCCCGGAAAGAGCCGGGCGGACATCTTGAAATACGCCTCCCTGATCGGGCTGGAGGCGCTGACCCTGGACAAGAAGATTGTCTGCAAGAAAGCGAAGAAAGTGGAGATCCGCTCCGTGGCGGTGACACCGGAATTCCCGGTGGAGCTGGACGGGGATGTGGTGACCTCCACACCGCTGACTCTCACAATGGAAGACACTCCGTTGAAATTCATTCTGTAAGATGGAGGCGCAAGGCCCATGGATTTTAAAAGCTATTTACGGCGGGTTCCCCGTTTCGTGTGGAAACTGCTGATCGTACTCATTCTTCTGGGACTGGAGTCCCTCCACGCGGACCAGGTGTTCGCGGGGATCTCCCCCTTCCCGGTGGGCGACTACTGGGAGCGGGTCATCAATGGGCTGCTGCGCGATATCTTCGTCCTGTTCGTGGCATATCTGCTGTATCTCCGGCGGGAACGTATCCCCGACCGGCTGCGGCGCTATTTCCCCGCTGTGGTGGTGGGAGTGGCCTACCTGGGGTTCGCCTGGTATATGGCGGCGAAACTCCGGCTGGACCCGTACTTCCTCACGGCGGTGGCCATTCCGGCCGGGCTGCTGAACAACATCGTCCTGGTGCTGCTGGCGGCCATGTTCTACCACCGGAACCCCAACCGGTTCACCAAAGGGGTATATTTCTTTGTCTACATGCTCTCCATGGTGATGCTGGTGGTGGACGTGTGCTACTTCTGGCAGACCTCCATGCACGTGCAGAGCGTCTTCTTCCGCAACTTCAACTGGTATGCGGTGAAAGGCATCATGGCCTCCTTCTCCTGGAAGCATATCGCCGCGCTGGTGGCGGTGCTGGCCCTTTCCGTGGCCCTGTTCCGGGTGGAGAAGCCGAAACGGAGCAAACCCAACTTCGCCTGGTCCATCCTGGCGGTGCTCGGGTTCACCATGCTGCTGAACCTGCTCTACCTCTCCTGCAGCCAGGCAGGGCTTCTGGCGCTGCATGAGTCCGGACTCTGGTCCGAGGAGCAGATCGAGAAGAGCCGGCAGGAGTACCGGGACATGCTGGTGACTCCTGTGGTGCCCCATATCATCGGCAAGGCGGTGTTCAAGAAAGAGCAGATCATGCGCACCTCCACCCACAAGAAGAAGGAGCTCACCGCCGAGGACAAGGAGTGGATGTACAAGCTGGGCGTGATGCGGAAAGAGAAACCGGTGCCCCTGGAGAAACCGGCCTACGACCGCATCGTCATGATTATCCTGGAATCGGTGCACCGGGACTTCATGCACCACTACAACCCCGCCATCCCGGCGGAGGCCACCCCCTTCCTGGATTCCCTCCTGGCGAAATATCCCCACCTGGACAACTACTACACCTCGGCACTGCCCACCACGGAGGGGCTCAACGCCACCTTCCGGTCCCAGCTGCTGTTTGACGGCGACGTGCCGGGGGATGACAAGCCCTCCCTGTACCGCAGCGCCTTCGCACACGGCTATGACGGCTATTTCCAGAGCGCGTCCAGCCGCTACTACAACAGCGAGTTCCGTGAGTACACCAGCCAGTACGGCATGAACCATTACGAGGCCCGTGAGGACATGGAGAAGCTGGGCTATACCGGCGCCTCTGGCTGGGGCTTCCACAATGACGAGATGTACCGGCGGACCCTGGAGCAGCTGAAGAACCTCCGGGGCAAGAAGTACATCTACGCCGTGAAGACCCTGGATATGCACCAGCCCTATCCCTACTACGCCACCAAGTGGGCGGACACCCCGGCGTCCTTCCGGGACGAGCCCCTGGTGACCATCCACGGCATGTACTGGGTGGACAGCACCCTGAAGCATTTCTTCGAGGAGGCGGAGAAGGAGGGTCTCATGGACGACCGGACCCTGTTCCTCATCACCTCGGACCATAACCCCCATTCCGGCGGCGAGTACGAGAAGATTGTGAAGAACGAGAAGGACCGGCAGAGCATCGCCCCGATTCCCCTGATCTTCGTGGGCAAGAACCTGAAGCCCCTGGCTTTCCTCAAGGAGAAGGCCTACGCCTCCCAGGTGGACCTGGCTCCCACGCTGCTGTGCCTCCTGGGCATCCAGCCTCCGGACCGGTTCATCGGACGGAACCTGCTGCAGCATTACGGCGGCACCTCCGAGGCCCTGGGCTTCTTCGGTAACAAGGCCTACTACTACTCCCCGGGACTGAATTTCGTGGACAAGATCGACAATCCCTATCCCGAGACAAAGTACGAGGACAGCCTGGCCAACTTCGTCATGTACACCTACTACAGGAACAGCCTGCCCTACAAAGGGGAGGACCATCCCTGAGGGTGA
>CALAZX010000078.1 GCA_937926555.1 uncultured Negativicutes bacterium
AAAACTTTATTAGTTTCATCCTCTGTTTGTTTAAGTTGAGGCCTACAAATTTTAATCAAATCATTAGCCCTTTTTAATTTGTTGGTAAGTTTGCTCCCGGCTGATGATATCGATGGTCTGGATCTGCTCCGTCCGGGAACAGATCCGCAGCAGTTTCGCCAGCCCCTCCCCCACGGTCAGGTATTCACGCAGGGCGATATAGCCGGTGGTCATCAGGCCGCCGGCGGAGTCCTCGGGATACCGCAGCAGGTTGGTGATGATTTTCCGGTCGTCGGCCTTCATCAGATTCACCAGCTGCTTCCGGCGTCCGATGGACAGGTCTCCCAGCAGGTCCACGATATCGTCCTTCTGCATGAAGGCGAAAGCCGGCAGAAGCACATCGTCATCCAGGGCTTTCGCCAGGACCTGCCGCACCGTCTCGTCGGCGCTGGCCAGGAGGGATGCCGTCCCGCCGCTGTCCAGGAGGAGCGCCAGGTGGCGGATGTCCTCCCGGGGCAGTTGTGCCGCCAGGCCGGCGAAATCCACCGGCTGGCAGGCGCCATAATACTTGAGGACCGTAGCCCGGTCCTCCTCCCGCAAGGCCTGCAGGAGCATCTCAACAGTGATGTCCATGGGACTCACCCGCCTTTCCCCGAAGAATCAGGGCCGGCGCTTATTCCCCGGTTTCCTCCGCAGGCTCGTAGCCGATCCGTTTCAGGAGTCCGTGACGGTACAGATAGCTTGCGCCCTGATACCAGGTCACGGCGTCGTCCACCAGTTTCGGATCATTGGGGACGGGGGTATATTCGCTGGTCATCCAGTTGTCGATCTGATAGGTGTCCACCCGTTTGCCGGGCTCCAGCACCACCAGTTTCTTGCCCTGGACGTAGCCCAGGCTCTGGTATGTGCTGATGAAAGCACGCTCCTGCCCTTCCGGTACCGTGGCGATGTCGCGGCCCATGAAGCGGGAGTCATAGGATACGCCCAGCATGCCCAGCAGCGTGGGCGGCAGGTCCATCTGGCTGATGAGCCGGCTGTTCTGGCCGGGCTGCACCAGTTTGGGGGCGTAGATGATGCAGGGGATGCGGTAGCGGTTCACCGGCAGGCTGGTCTTGCCGGCCGCCTGTGCCTGATGGTCCGCCACAATCACGAAGATGGTGTTGTCGAACCAGGGTTTCTTGGAGGCCCGTTCCAGGAAATCGTTGATAGCCCAGTCGGTGTAGCGGCAGGCGCCTTCACGGTGTCCCTGGGGCGCGTTCACCCGTTTCTCGGGGAACTTGTAGGGCCGGTGGTTGCTGGTGGTCATCACCATCTCGAAGGCGGGCTTGCCCTCCTCGTAGTGACGGTCGATGGTCTTCAGCACCTGGGAGAACAGGATTTCGTCCGCCACGCCCCAGATGGTCTCATTGAAGATCTCCTCCTTGGGGATGGACACACGGTCCTCCACGTTGTAGCCGTTGGCACCGAAGAAGCCGTTCATATTGTCGAAATAGCCGTAGCCGCCATAGATGAAGTCACTGTTGTAGCCTTCCTTGTTGAAGACCTCCGCCAGGCTGTCCATGTCCTCACAGCCGGGGCGGCGCAGAATGGACTGGCCGGGTGTGGGCGGCACGGAGATGGAGAGCGCCTCCAGCCCGCGCACGGTCCGGGTGCCGGTGGCCAGCATGTTGGTGAAGATGTAGGAGCGCTTGGCCAGCTCATCCAGATGGGGAGTGAAGGAGTTCTGCGCCCCGAAAGCGCCGCAGAAGTCGGAGCTGAGGCTCTCCACGGTGATCAGCACCACATTGGGCTTTTTCCCCGTGAGGGGGCTCCTGTTCTCGATATGGCGGGTGATGTCGGTGGTGTTGGCGAACCGCACGTTCTTGGCGCTGAGCAGGGTCCGCAGCCGGTTCATCACCGTCCTGTCGTTCTGCACCAGATAGAAGGTGTCGTAGTCCAGCTCATTGTTGAAGAAGGCGTGGACGAAGCCATAAGGCCCGTTCCCCGCCAGCTCCTGGTTGTAGCGGTTGGTGCTCACAGAACCTCTCCAGCTGTCCTGACTGACAGTGGAGGCCAGCGCCGGCAGGCAGGCCAGCAGCACGCAGTAGAGCAGGATGCCCAGAGGCCGTTTCCGGTCGAACTGGTCCGGCATGAAACGGTGCTGCACCACTGTGAGGATCACAGCCGCCAGCAGGATGGCCGGCAGGATCAGCACCATGTTGAAGCTCTCCCAGATGGTGCCGATCATCTCAGTGGTGTAGATCAGATAGTCCACCGCGATGAAGTTGAAGTTGGTGTGGAACTCCTTCCAGAACAGGAACAGCGCGATGGCCGTGAACACGGCGAAGACGTTCATCCCGAAGTTCAGCAGCAGGACGGGATAGCGCCCTTTCTTCTTCCGTAGCCACTCCGTCGGCATGACGAGGAGCAGCAGCGCCATGGGGATCAGCCAGAACAGCCCCGCCACCAGGTCATAGACAATGCCCAGACCGAAGGTCCGGAGCAGGTCCAGCGGCATGGCCGACACACTGGAGAAAGAGGAGATGAACAGCGTCAGCCGCACCACGCTCTCCAGAATCAGGTACGAAACCAGCAATACGGCAAGATACCTCGCCCTTTTTTTCAGCATGAACAGACACTCCTTTACCCGGACCTCCTGATGAAGTCCTCAACCCCTTGCCCAGATTTTCTTTCAATATCATCAAAACGCCCCGACGGAGCGGGGTCTCCGCCTTGATCCGAAGGGACGCTTTTTTCCTACCGTTCCGGCAGGTTCTCAAATTTCACCTTTATTGTATTCCAAAACTTCTTTTTTTCCAAGTGGGCTGCGGCAACTGTCACAAAAACGCCCCAGAACATGCCCAGGCAGGCTCCCGCCAGCACATCCCCGGGAAAGTGCATGAACAGGTACACCCGGGAGAAAGCAACCAGTGCGGCGAAAGCCAGGAAGAGCTTTCCCAGACCGTCACGGCTCTGCAGCAGGAAGGCGGTGGCCGCCGCGAAGAAGCTGATCGAGTGGCCGCTGGGGAAGGAATAGCTGGTCGTCTTTGGATACGGTACCAGCATCTCCACCCCGGGGAACTGGAAGCAGGGACGCACCCGCTCCACCAGATGTTTCAGCATTCCGTCGCCGAAACCCAGGGCCAGCCCCGCCGCCACCACGGCCATCAGGACGGCCCAGCGGTATTTCCGGCTCCACAGCCCCAGCGCTGCCAGGACGCCCCAGAGCACGGCGCTGTTGGCCGCCGCCGTCACCCCCAGGATGAAACGGTCCATCAGGGGGCCTGACAGCGCCTCATGTATTCCGAACAGCAGGGATGTGTCCCATGCCTGTATCATTTCCAGCATATTCTCTCCTCCGGTCTTTCTCCGAAATATCTCTTCCCCGGATGGCGCCTCCACATAAAAGCGGAAACACGGCGCCGGCACCGGGAAATTATGTTATCCTTATTTAACTCTTTTGAGTACAACCTATAGTCTATCACAAATAAACCGGACAATTGTGAAATAAGATAGGCATCCCCGGCATAAAAACAACATGGAAAACGGCATAAGAAAAGCGCCTCCCGGAAACGGGAGACGCTCTTTTTGTTCAATTCCGTATTTCTTTTCTGTATTCCTTTTATTCGGTCTGTATTCAGGAAGATGCTGCCGCGGGCTTTTCCCCTTCCGCACAAACGCGCTGTCGTATCGGAATCAGATCAGAAATCCACCTCGGTGTCGTAGTAGCAGCATTTCAGCAGTTTCACCATCTCGTCCTGCTTGGGCTGTCTGGGGTTGGAGCCGGTGCAGGCGTCCAGGATGGCTTCCGCCGCGATCTTCTCCACTCTCTCCAGGAACACCTCTTCCGGAACGAAGCCCTTCTCCTCGGGCAGTCCCTTGGGGCCGTAATGCTTGATGCACTGCGGGATGTTCAGGTCGTCGTTCATGCCGCGGAGATATTTGATCAGCAGGTCCACTTTCTCGTCGTCGCTGCTGCCGCCCAGATGCATGTAGTCCGCGATGACGCCGTAGCGCTTCTTGGCCACGGGGTCCTTGGAGTTGAACTTGATCACCTTGGGCAGGTACATGGCGTTGGCCGCACCGTGGATGATGTGGGCGCCGTAGTCCGCGAAGGCCGCGCCGGTCTTGTGGGCCATGGAGTGCACGATGCCCAGCAGCGCGTTGGAGAAGGCCATGCCGGCCAGGCACTGCGCATCATGCATCAGGTCACGGGAGGCCATCTCGCCCTTGTAGGATTTCACCAGGTTGCCCTGGATCAGCTCGATGGCATGGATGGCGAGAGCGTCCGCATAGGGGCTGTTGGCCGTGGACACATACGCCTCGATGGCGTGGGTCATAGCGTCCATACCCGTATGGGCCACCAGTTTCACCGGCATGGTGTGGGTCAGCTCCGGATCCACGATAGCGATATCCGGGGTGATCTCGAAGTCGGCGATAGGATATTTGATGCCCTTCTCGTAGTCCGTGATGATGGAGAACGCCGTCACTTCCGTAGCGGTGCCGCTGGTGGAGGAGATGGCGCAGAAATGGGCTTTTCTACGTAATTTGGGAAGTCCGAACACCTTGCACATGTCGGCGAAGGTCACTTCCGGATACTCATATTTGATCCACATGGCTTTGGCCGCGTCGATGGGGCTGCCGCCACCCATGGCGACGATCCAGTCGGGCTGGAACTCTTCCATCACTTTCGCGCCGTTCATGACAGTCTCTACGGACGGATCGCTCTCGATGCCTTCCAGCACCTTGGTCTCCATCCCCGCCTCTTTCAGATAGGCCAGGGCTCTGTCCAGGAAGCCGCCCCTTCTCATGCTGCCGCCACCGATACATACAATAGCTCTTTTACCTTTCAGTTCCTTGAGAGTCGCAAGCGCACCGTTTCCATGATACAGATCTCTGGGTAAAGTGAATCTTGACATATACATTCCTCCTTAAAACTTACCGTGTAACTCGACAAACATCAATCAGACTGTCATACAGAACGATATGCGTACAATGCATCCGCCATGCACAATTATGCTGTCTTGCCGCCGCTCCGGCACCTCGCCGCAAGCGGGCATGGGGCTTCATAACGTGTTTCTGTATTTGTTACCATTATACCACATTCCGGATAAACTTCCCAAT
>CALAZX010000079.1 GCA_937926555.1 uncultured Negativicutes bacterium
TCATCTCATATTATAGTTCCCGACCCGTCAGGCCGATTTTCGGCGGTTTCCCGCTAAGTCCATGTTATCACGATTTTGAGAAACTGTCAAATATCAGATATCTGGAAGGTGGTTTCTTCCAGTACTATCCCTGTAGAATGGTATACCGGTTTCAGCTTCCCTGTATAGATCGCCCCGACCTGGAAATTGTCGAACGACACTTGACGGCGGCAATTTCCCGGAAGCCCGGCTATGGTTACCTTCGTCATACGATCACCATTTACAGGGTACTGCCCGCGCGCTGCTTCCTTTTCGTCCAGGTCCATTTCTTCGATGTAGCACTTCGCATGCAGATATTTGCCGCGGTAGAAATGTCCTTCAATCTTCATCGCCCCAAGCCGGTAATCGTCAATGTCGATGCCTTCCGGGAACTCAGTACCCAGTAGGTGCAGGCTGTCCGTGTCCATGTAGAGGAAGCGCTGATAATTCGCTTGCGCATTACGAATTATGCCGTCACGCCCGTAAGACGTGATGAAAGCGATGACCGGCACATACCCCTTTGTCGCTTCATCCGCGTCATCCACCGCGCGATGCTTGTCCCGCCCGTCATAATAGGGTTCTTTCTTCTTCAGCCAGCGTTTTGTGCCGAACTTTCCGGAAAGCTTGTTCATCATGTCCTTGGCGATCTGCCGCTTTCCCTTGTTCCCTTCCATGGCTGCGTTCTCTTTTTCCTTCGTCCAGTAATCGATGAAATCGCAGAACAGATTGCGGGAACCGCGGAAGCTGAAGCCGTCCAACCAGGTGATGTTCTCCACTTCGTATTGATCCAGCATCAGGGCAATGTCGATATTCGTGAGCGTCAGCTCAACGACCCCCTCGCTGTCTTCCAAGAATTTAACATCACGGAAACGGGAAACATGCTTCCCCATCACGGAAGGGATGTGATCCTCTTTCAACCGCAGCGAACAGGTGAAACGCTGGATGAACAAGGGATATTCTTCCGTGGCTTCGATCTTCCCAGTTTGGTACACCGGGCGGCCATACGGCAGCAGCTCATAACGCATCTTGGCCGGATACATAGAGTTGTAATCCAGCACGATGCCTTCGCCGACCTCCTGACCCTTGAATAGCTTCCCCACCTGCGCGCTCCCGCCGTAATATGCGCGGCGGCAAAACTCATCCTGCTGCAGTGTCAGCATCGGAAAAAGCTTCAGGAAATTTTTCTTGCCGGTCATTTCCACGTACTGTGCATAGGCGTTCGCACTCTGGGTCATCCGATCCAGCCCGGCCGCGAACACGATAGACAGCGCCCTGTGCACGATCAAACAGTCCCGGTGAAGGTAATCCCATTCCTCCGCCGTCGGCTGATAACCCGGCGGCCTTGGCATGCTGTAGTCGATCTCGCCTTTTGATTCTGCCAGGCCATACGCCCCGGCGATATCATGCACGGAAAGTGACACGATCTTGTAACTATCGTAGATCGTGACCGTGACGTCATCTATCCAGATGCGCACCATGTAATACTGCCCCATGTCGGAAATGATCGTAGTGAAGGATCTGTCAGCCTTTTCCCAGACGTGCACCCAGCCATGTTGAAAGAGCCAGCTCAAAATGTAGGAGCTGTCAAATTTCATGTTATGAAAATACACTGTGCGGCTTTCTGATAATAGCCAGATCATATATCTTTCTATGTCCGTGCCTGTGTATTTTTCATCATCGCTCAGTGCTTCCCACTCCCAGACGCGGGGCTCATCCTCAACAGTCGTTTCAAAATCGCATACATACCAACTCATACGTACTCGCGCGCAAAAGCTTCCCAGTGCTCCTGCAGCGTGGCCATGTAATCCTGAAAATCATCTTCCATGTAGAAGATTTCAAAGTGTAAGTAGGGATCCGCAAAATATGAAGACGCGACGATCTCCGCCGCCATTCCGGAAATCAGCTTTTCCAGCGCTGACCCTTTCCCGTATTTTTCGCGAACGATATTCAAGTAGTTTTTCTTGTACCGCTCATCAGATTCCTGAAGTACCTTCAGATTGTTCGTCCGCTCTAATGCCTTCATATAGGCGGCGGCGGATTCTCTCCCCCACTGTTCGAACTGCGGGGATGTCTTCGTAGCCATATCCTTTAGCCGCTCTGCCTGTATCAGCATCCGCGCACGTTTCTTACCTCTCAACCGTTTTGCCTCTTCCAACATCTTCTCAACCCTGCCGATCACCCGGTTGTAATCACGGCGCGCTTTCAGCTTTGCCTCGTTCAGCTGCCATTTGCTCACTGCAACGCCCTTATCGTTCATCACCGGTTGGAAGGCCCCCGGGCGCGTTGCGCGACGGATAGAGTTTAAAAAGTCGTTCGCCTCCTGGGCATTTTCAAACCGCGACGTATAGACGACATCAGACGCGCTGATGTTGTCCGGTAAATAAATAGCGCCGTAAGGATCATTACGGCGCTGTTTATTTAGAGCGCGGTTGTAGTTTCGTATGGCATTACGGAACTTTTGCGCGTTCGCGCTATTCCATTTGTAAGCCATAAGTCCACCTCCTCGCTATGCTATTTTGCCAGAACCTGGAAATTGTAGAACCTCTTCTGCCCTTTCATGTTCTGAATGGGCTTCAGGATCAGCGGATGCTCCGGCGTCGGTGTTCCCTTGAACCGCATGATCTTAGACAACGCGGTGAACGCGGTCATTGAAACGCAGCTCACTACCTGATCGGGGCAGATCAGCAGGATCCGCGGCAGGATGTGCTCCTCTCCGGTCTTATCGTCGACCACCTGCACATTTTCCAGATATACATCAGTCACAGTAATCTTTGTATTTACCACGTCGGCCAGGGCGATGGCCTCGCCGGTGATGCGTGGCAGCATCTCGTCGTTGCGTTCCGCTGCCCAGCTGCACCAGTCACGGCCGATCATGCCCGTGGACTGGCCGCTCCACTCGGCGGCATAGTCCCTAACCTGCGGTTCACTCGCTGCAACCGCCACAACCTCGTTTACCGTTTCCATGTTTTCCATTTTCTTTTCCATTTTTCTTTATCTCCTTTTCTTTAAATTTTTGTTGCTAATTCAAAAAACTTTGCATCATCGAGAACGTATGTTTCACGTGAAACGCTAACGTCGATGATCATGAAGGGCTTTCCGTCCGCAATGTTGTTGCGAATGTAGGCCGCAGCCGTCCCAAACTTCAGGCGCCCTTCAACTCGGATCTCCCTTTCCGGCTCTGTGTCCAGCCGAAACTTGATCGTCGTGAAAAATCGATAGCCGCGCATTATTTCACCACCTTTCTATAATCTATTCTATCACAGGACAGGATATCACGCAAGCGAGGAAATCGCTTCTGATATCTCACTTTCCCGAAATTTGGCAATGGGGAAAAACCCGCCTTCCTTCCAACCGTCGCAGATATACACCGACATCGGAAAGAACAGTCCTTGACTGATCTTTTCTTCTATCGCCTGCCGCCAAGCGTGGCGCAGGCTGACCAGCATTTGCTCGTTTTTCGGGCCGAACGCCGGGCACTCGATCAGAATGTCCGACTTTCTCAGCGCGAAATGGTGCTGCGTCGAAAAGGAATAATATCCTGTGGAAAGGATGAGTGTTACCTTTCCACATTTTTGCAGTGCTTCAATTACTGTCACCTTGTTCATCCTCCTTATACGAAATGTTCAGTTTTCCCTGATTTACGTTTATCGCCTTTTGATTCATCACGTCACCTTCATAACACAGGATAAGAGAATCCCCCATGCGCCCGACGATTACATTCCCCCTAACCCTGAAAGGCGTTGTATATTCCCACCATTCAATCACTTCGAGACGGTCAGCCGTCCGAAAAAACTCGATCATGTGATGGAGATGATGACGCCTTGGCAGCAGCATGTAGTGACTGTCAGCCCTCCACTCCGACGCCAAAATAATGATGTCATCGTCATTGTCCTTCACCCAGGCCACGCCCTCGATGATGCCGCCAAGGTCACCGCAGCCGTGGAGGCGGGTCATCGCCTCCAACTGCTTGGCGGAAAAATGTAATCTGTCTGCGTTCACTAAATAAATGCTCATCTTTCGTCCTCCTCGTCATTGACCAGCGACATGATGACCTCGGCATCATCGACCAACACCTCGTTATCGCCCTGGCCGTATCCGGCGAACACACCGCGGATGATGCAGGGGTACCCGTCATACGCTGCGGTCGTGATCATTTCAAAGATCTGGCGCGCTGCTTCGCTCACCTCATATGATAGATCAATGATATAATTAGTGATGTCGATCGCGGAAGTGCCCGCCAGCTGCTCGCCCGTCGTTTCGTAGCAGCTAACGTCGTTTTCGATGTCCCACTGATAGGACGGCCCAAGACCTTCACCACCCTGAGCCATAACCGGTGTGAAGCGTACGCCGAACGCCACCGGGTAGTTGACTCTGCGCGGGACGCGGCACTGGCGGATGGTTGCTTTAATGAAGTACCTGAGCTCGGCGCCAGAGATCTGCTTTTCACGGAACTTGTAGATCTGCGCGTCCTTCTCTGCGTCATCGTCCAGGATGGCCTGGGCGATTTCCTTGTAGAACTCTCGGATCTCTTCGATCGTCTCATCGTAGACGTAGTGATCCACGGCAAACTGTGCTTCTGTCATTAGCTTCTCTACTTCCTCCGGGCGACACTCGCCGTAAAACTCATAGCCGACGCCGTATTCGTTG
>CALAZX010000080.1 GCA_937926555.1 uncultured Negativicutes bacterium
CTGCCGGGTCAGGCCCATAAATTCACGTCAGCCCGGCCATAGCTTTCAATATTTTCCGTTAATTATTATTCTAAATTCTTATTATCCTCTTAATTATATCAATTTCGTAGGATTTTTCAAATTATTTTTCAGTTTTATCTGAATCTGTTGCAATCCAATTGCTGGAACAGCGGATTTTCCACGCAAAAAACTCCCGGAAGATCTCTCTTCCGGGAGTTTGTCATCGCGTTTCTCAGATGATTGTCAGAAACCGGTATGTTATTTTCTCATCATCTGCTTGATGGCTTCCATGGCTTTCTTCAGCTCGTTCATCTCGCTGCGCAGATCCGCGTTGTCTTTCAGGATGGCCGCGTTGCTCTTCTTCAGCTCGGCGTTGTCCTTCAGCACGGCCTCGTTGCTCTTCTTCAGGTCGGCATTGTCTCTCAGGACAGACTCGTTGCTCTTCTTCAGCTCCGAGTTGTCCCGTTTCAGCTGCTGCACCTCTTTCACCAGCTGCACTTTGGAGGTGATGGGATGCATGCCCTCGTGGGAGATCCTGTCCAGTTTGAAGGTGAAGCCGGCGTTGATCATGTTCTCGCCGTTGCCGAATGTGCCGCCCATGCTGAACAGGGTCCGCTCATCCGGACGGTAGAAGGCGCCCAGGGCCATGGAGTTCTGGCCTTTGTAGTGGCCCCAGCCTGCCGCCATGTCCAGCTTGTCGTCCGCGTCGAAGTCGACGGGATGGAGTGCCGCCAGTGCCGCATACGAACTTCCTGTCCATCCGAAAAAAGACCCCGTGGGAACTTCCGTTCCCGCAGGGTCTTCCATATGTCTGATTTCTCATATGCCTGAATATATGTCAGTAGGTGAGGATCTCCGGCCCGTCCTCGGTGATGAGGATGGTGTGCTCCCACTGGGCGGAGAGGCTGCCGTCGTCAGTGTAGACGGTCCAGTCGTTGGCCGAATCGATGAACACGTCCGGCCGGCCGGTGTTCAGCATGGGCTCGATGGTGAACACCATGCCCGGCACCAGCAGGATGCCGGTCCCCTTTTTGCCCACATGGGCCACGAAGGGGTCCTCATGGAACTCCACGCCCACGCCATGGCCGCCGAACTCGCGGACCACGGAGTAACCGTGCTTATGGGCCAGCTGCGACACGGCGGCGCCCACATCCCCCAGGAAATGCCAGGGCTGGGCCGCCTCGATGCCACGGCGCAGGCATTCCTTGGCGATGGCCACCAGGTCTTTCCGCTCCTTGTCCACCCGTCCGATCTCGAACATCCGGGACGCGTCGGCGTAATAGCCGTTGAAGATGGTGGACACGTCCACGTTGACGATGTCCCCGTTCCGCAGCACCGTCCTGCTGTCCGGGATGCCGTGGCACACCTGGTCGTTCACCGAGGTGCACACGCTCTTGGGGAAACCGCAGTAATGCAGCGGTGCCGGAATGGCGCCATGGGCGGTGGTGTACTCATACACGATCCGGTCGATGTCCTCGGTGGTCATCCCCTTGCGGATATTGCGGGCCACCTCGTCCAGCACTCCGGTGTTGATCTCACAGGCCTTGCGGATGCCGGCAATCTGTTCCGGCGTCTTGAGCATGTCCCGGGTGGGGACTTCATGCCCGGCTTTCTGGAACAGCTTGATTTTATCCTCGATCTCTTTGTGACACTGGGCATACGGTTTCCCGCTGCCGCACCAACATGTTTCTTCTGTCATGACTACCTCCAGTTGTTGTTCTATGAAAGGGGAAGCGCCGCAGGTCAGTCCCGCCGGCTGCCGTCAACCCCTTTTTGCGTATGGGATGCGCGGGGCCCCTCCTCCGGCGGCACGCGTCCGGTCCGGGAGCGCACATGCCCCCTGAACCGCGCTCACGCCGTGACGGATCCCCATGCGTAAGATACTCTTTCATTATAGCACAGTTTCAATGAAGAGAAAGGTGATTCCCCCCTCCCCTCCGCAAATCTGTTACCCCCTCTTAATGCCCCTGTCCCGAAGGCCGGCAAATTTCATTTCCCGACCGGGGGAAACTGTGATAGAATATAGCCATTACAGCGGAGTTTCCGCAAATAATCACGGAGGTATCTCATATGGACACACTGAGCCAGCTGGCTTTTTATTTTGGCGAGTATATTCTGCATTTCGACCGGTATCTGCCGGCGGTGATGGAGGCCTACGGGACGCTGATCTACCTGTTCCTCTTCCTCATCATCTTCTGCGAGACGGGACTGGTGGTGACACCTTTCCTGCCCGGCGATTCCCTGCTCTTCGCCTGCGGCGCCCTGGCGGCTTCCGCCGACGGGCTGCATTTCGGCACGCTCTACGTCATCTGCCTGGTGGCCGCCATCCTGGGCGACACCAGCAACTACTGGATCGGGGAGAAGTTCGGCGAGCGGCTCCTGGCCTCCCACAACCGGCTGATCAAGCCGGAGCATGTGGAGAAGGCGCAGCACTTCTACGAGAAGCACGGCCACAAGGCCATCTTCCTCTGCCGCTTCGTCCCCATCGTGCGGACCTTCGCCCCCTTTGTGGCGGGCATCGGCACCATGCACTACCGCACCTTCCTCATCTATAATGTCACCGGCGGCTTCACCTGGGTGACCCTGTTCGCCGGAGCCGGCTATTTCTTCGGCAACATCCCCGCCATCAAGGACAACTTCTCCCATGTGGCCCTGGGGATCATCATCCTCTCGGTGATGCCCATCGTCTGGGAGATGATCAAGGCCCGCCGGAACGGCTGACAAGCCCCG
>CALAZX010000081.1 GCA_937926555.1 uncultured Negativicutes bacterium
AGGACAGCTTCGTCCGCATCACCGCCCGGGGGGAGATGGTGATGATGAACACCCATATCAGCCCTTACGACTTCGGCAACGTGAACAACCATGATCCCCTGCGTACCCGCCGGCTGCTGATGCACCGCCGGGAGATCGACCGTCTGCTGGGCAAGATCAAGGAGAAGGGCCTGACCCTGGTCCCCCTGAAGATGTACTTCAAGCACGGCCTGGTGAAGGTGGCCGTGGCCCTGGCGGAAGGCAAGAAAGTCTACGACAAGCGCCGCGACATCGCCAAGAAGGACGCCAACCGGGAGATCCAGCGGGCGCTGAAAGACCGGCAGAGGTACTGATCCATGGTGCTGAACGGGAATAAGAGAGAGACAGTCAGACAGCAGGTGGAGGACATCACCTACTATCTGACCTACAAACCGGTGCGGCGGATCAACCTCCGCATCAAGGTGCCGGAAGGGAAAGTGATGGTGTCGGCGCCGCTGACGGTGAGCCAGGCCACGGTGGAGGCGTTTGTCCGCAAGAACCGTGACTGGATCCGGCAGCAGATGGAGAAGCTGAACCTCACCGGCATCCGCCAGGAGCGCCGCTACGTCACCGGCGAGACCTACTATGTGTGGGGCCGGAAATACGAGCTGGTGGTGGTGGAGATGGAGCCGGACCTGTTCGCCGGCATGGAGGAGCCCCTGCCCGCGGCAAGCGGCAAGGCGGCAGCCACCTCGTCGGCCCAGGTGGAGGATGACTCCGACCGGGTGATCCAGGGGACCCTCTTCGCCGAGGACCCGCTCTTCCGGGAGCAGGAGGAGAGCGACATGGCCGGAGCCAACGGCCTCTTCGCCGAAGGGGAGGAGAGGGACGGCAGTCTGCCCATGGGGCGTCTGCGGTCCATTTTCGACCCGGACAACTACGGCCCCCAGGACGGGCTCCTGGTCTGCTCCGACGGGCAGCAGAGCCTCTTCGGGAGCAGCTCCGGAGCAGGTGCGGCAGCTAGTGGAAGAAGCGGCGGCATGACCAGCGGCTTCGGCACCGCGGGGAAAGACCGTACCGGCGATCCTTCCGCCGCAGGGTCCGCCACCGGACGTGACGGTGGCCGGAGAGGCGGCGACGCACTGCTGCTGTGGGATGCGGAGGACGAGAGGACGGAACGGCAGGTGGCCGGCCCGTCGGAAGGGAACTGCTGCGCCGCGGCGGATTCCCCTTCCCGGGCGTCCCGGGAGGAGCGGGGCAGGGAGACCGAGGCGGTGATCCGTGTGGACCGCCGCCACATCACGCTCCAGTGCCCCAAGGGGACCAGCGTGGAGGACCGGCGGAATTACCTGGAGCTGTGGCTCCGGGAACGGCTGGAGGCCTATCTGCCGGCTGTGTTCCGCGCCTGCGGGCTGATTGTGGGCAAGGAGGCCTCCTCCTGGTACGTGCGGAAGATGACCTCCCGCTGGGGCACCTGCAACGTGCGCACCGGACGGGTCTGCATCAACCTGAACCTGGCCCATTTCAAGCCGGAGTTCCTCACCTACATCGTGACCCACGAGCTGACCCATCTCTGGGAGACGGGCCACGGGGAACGGTTCAAGGAGCGGATGGACATGTACTATCCGGAATGGCGGGAACGCCGGAAAGAGCTGAAGACCCTAAGCTACATGCTGTAGACTTCTGGCATGAAAAAGAAAAAGCGGAGACGCATCGTGGCGGCTCCGCACAGGAAATAAAAAGAGACCCCTGCATGGGCCGCTCGTCAGACGCGCGGATCATACAGGGGTCGATTTATTACGGGTCAGTCTTCGGGAGAGAACTGGTCCTTGCCTACGCCGCAGAGGGGGCATACCCAGTCTTCCGGCAGTTCGTCAAAAGATGTTCCCGGTCCGATACCGCTGTTGGGATCGCCTACTTCCGGATCATATACGTAACCGCAAACCATGCATACATATTTTTTCATCGTGATGACCTCTTTTCTCTGAATGATTTTTTGATGTTTTCCCGGGTCTGTGGCCAGAGCCTGCCGGGAAGGTTACCTTGGATAACCTTTTCCCCTATTATACCATAGTTTTCTGATAAGCAAATAGGGGAAAAGTGAAAAAACTGAGACATTGCCCGTATCCTTTTGAAAACGCGGCAGGAAGCGGCATCGGAGAATCACACACGCCGCATCCTTTCATTGATTAAAAGATAGAAAAAAGGTATAATATATCAATAGCCCTTAAAACCGGATTTTCTGGAGAAGAGAAGGAAGGGGCTGTTCCTGCCGGACAATCCGCTCTGCAGAGAGTGGCGGCGGCAGGAGATTGAAGGAAGAATCCACGGGTGCGACCGGATGGACGCGTATCGGTGCAGGTATCAGGCAGCAGATGCTTGTCTCCGGCGAAGTCAGCATGGTACCGGCGCAGGGAGGCCGCTTCTGAAGAAGGGCCCCAGTCCACGGTGTCAGCCCGTCATTGCTTCCGGAGAAGTGATAAAAGGAGATGTTTGTATGGCAGTGAACACTGCGATGAATCTGTCCATGCTGTGTGACTTCTACGAGTTCACCATGGGCAACGGTTATTTCAAAAACGGTTTCTACAAGAAAATCACGTATTTCGACATTTTCTACCGTTCCGTACCGGACCAGGGCGGCTATGCGCTGGCTTCCGGACTGTACGACGTGATCGATTACGTGAAGAATCTGCATTTCGCGGAGGAGGACATCGCCTATCTGAGAGGCAAGGGGATTTTCGATGAGGATTTCCTGGCCTATCTGGCGGATTTCCGCTTTACCGGGGATATCTACGCGGTGCCGGACGGCACGCCCATCTTCCCCTATGAGCCCATCATGACGGTGCGGGCTCCGGCGGCGGAGGCCCAGCTCATGGAGACCTTCCTGCTGCTGTGCATCAACCACCAGTCCTGCATCACCACCAAGGCCAACCGTATCGTCCGGGCGGCGGCAGGCCGTCCTGTGATGGAGTTCGGCTCCCGCAGGGCACAGGGCATCGCCGGTGCGGTGATCGGCGCCCGTGCGGCCTATATCGGCGGCTGCGCGGCCACGGCATGCACCCTCACCGACGAGCTGTATGGTGTTCCGGCGGTGGGCACCATGGCCCATTCCTGGGTGCAGATGTTCGATTCCGAATATGAGGCCTTCAAATACTACTGCCAGCTGTACCCGGAGAACGCGGTGCTGCTGGTGGACACCTACAACACCCTGAAGAGCGGTCTGCCCAACGCCATCCGCGTCTTCAAGGAGGAGCTGGTTCCCAAGGGAATCACCAACTTCGGCATCCGCCTGGATTCCGGCGACCTGGCCTATCTGACGAAGAAAGCCCGGAAAATGCTGGATGAGGCCGGTCTGCCCCAGTGCAAGATTGTGGTCTCCAACTCCCTGGACGAGTACCTGATCCGCGACCTGATCCTCCAGGGCGCCAAGATCGACTCCTTCGGCGTAGGCGAGCGGCTGATCACATCCAAGACATCCCCGGTCTTCGGCGGCGTCTACAAGCTGGTCGCAGTGGAGGATGAGAAGGGGAACATCATCCCCAAAATCAAGATCAGCGAGAACACCGCCAAGATCACCAACCCCGGCTTCAAGAAGGTCTACCGGTATTACGACAAGAAGACCGGCAAGGCCATCGCCGATGAGATCTGCCTCTTCGACGAGGTTGTCACCGGCGACGAGCCCCATACCATCTTCGACCCGGAGGACACCTGGAAACGGCGGACCCTCAAGGAATTCACCGTACGGGAGCTGCTGGTCCCCATCTTCAAGAACGGCGAACTGGTCTACGACCGTCCCGGCCTGAAGGAGACCCAGCAGTACTGCCAGAAAGAGGTTGCCACCTTGTGGGATGAGGTGAAGCGGTTCGAGAACCCCCATATCTACAATGTGGACCTGTCCAAGAAACTGTGGGACCTGAAACACGACATGCTGGCCGAACTGGGCCGGGTGCTGTGAGAGGAACTGCGGCGGACCTGTCCGGAGCGCTCCCTGCGGCAATATGGCTGTGAGGGCGTGACCGGATTATAAGAATCGGACTGTCTGTAAAAAAAAGAAAACGCCCTGACACGGATCCGTCAGGACGCTATAAACTAAGAAGCCCGTGCATCGCGCACGGGCTTCTTTTTTGTTCTGTATTCTTCTTGCCGGTTTGTTGCTGCCGGGCTGCCGTTTTTCAGTTCCGGCGTTCCGGTCAGTCCAGGGCCAGCAGGGTGTCCCGGATCTCGGCCAGGTACTCCGGCGCCAGGTTCTCCAGCTCGCCTTTGTCCACGGCGGCCGCCAGCGCCGGATCCACCGGCATGCGGGAGACATGCTCCACGCCGAACTTCTCCGCGGTCTCCTTGACACGGCTGGGACCGAAGACCTCATGCTCGCCGCCGCAGTCGGGGCAGCGGAAGTAGCTGAAGTTCTCCACCATGCCCAGCACGGGGACCTTCATCATGGAGGCCATGTTCACGGCTTTCTCCACAATCATGCCCACCAGCTCCTGAGGGGAGGCCACGATGACGATGCCATCCACCGGCAGACTCTGGAACACGGTCAGGGCCACGTCGCCGGTTCCCGGAGGCATGTCCACCAGCATGTAGTCGATGTCGCCGTAGTTCACGTCGGTCCAGAACTGCTCGATGACACCGCCGATCAGCGGTCCGCGCCATACCACGGGATCCGTCTCGTGGGGGAGCAGCAGGTTGATGGACATCACCTTGATGCCTGTCTTGGTCACGGCAGGCTCGATGCCCGCGGGGGTGCCCGTCACCCGGGTGTGGAGTCCGAAGGCCGCCGGGATGGAGGGGCCGGTGATATCCGCGTCCAGCACGGCCACTTTCTTGCCGGCTTTCTGCAGGAGCACCGCCAGGAGGGAAGTCACCATGGACTTGCCCACGCCGCCCTTGCCGCTGACAACGCCGATGACCTTGCCGATATGGGTATGGGGGTTGCATTTCTTCTTCATGATAGGCTGATTCTTTCTCTCGCCACATTCCGCGGAACAGGAGCCGCAGTCGTGGTTGCAGTTTTCACTCATTGTATTCATCTCCATATATGGTGTTAGATAAAGCTTTCTCTGTTTAATTTACTCTACAAATTGGGCTCTGTCAAACTTTACGGTCTGTTGGGGGATATTTCTGCCGCTCTGGTGGAAGAAGAAGGGGAGAGAATCTGTGCCGCGATGAAAGCGGGGGAGGAAGGCGGAAAGCGGCGGGATGATAAAAATACGGAATAATGCATGAATGGCTTGCTAAAGGGGCTTTGGATGCATAAAAAAACAGATTTTTTACTTTTGTAGAAAAAATTGCAATATAAATGACTTGACAATTCAATTGAGATAGATTACTATTAAAACTGTAGTCGACAACTGAATACAACAGTACAGGTACTCTACGGAGTTTGAAAGAGAAGCCGGTTGAAATCCGGCGCGGTCCCGCCGCTGTAAGGGGGAGCGAACTTCCATAGCCACTGGGCGAAAGCCCGGGAAGGGGAAGCTAGCCATGATCCTGAGCCAGAAGAACTGCCTGTATGATCATCACTGCTTGACCCGCGAGCGACGGGGAGGAGATGTCTGCGAAACCTGGAAAGGGTTCTTACAGCCGCCTTCACACCGTCTTTGTCAAAAGACGGTTTTTTTATTGGGCTGCTTCTGCAAGGCTTGTAATTGTCCGCCTGCAGAAGGCTGAGGTAGTTATAATACGGCCTGGACAACCGTTTTATAAATGATTTGCCATTCTCAAACCTTCCTGGAACAGGGTGCGGTGCGCATGATTACCCCATTATCATGTGATACCGCACCTAGACAGGTAAGGGAATGACTACCGGATGCCACAACCAGTTCCGAGGACGGATCTCTCAGTCGTAATCAAAGTTTCCTTATATACGGCACACACTCTCACAAATTACTCTCACACAAACAGCAAGGGAAACCGGAATGTCGCCGGGCTCTCCCGCTATTTTCATGCAATGCAGTTAAGCCAAGTGCTTGTGGAATATATGCGTCATAACGGGTAATCGAGGAGGTGAAGACGTGTGCTTGTCACGATTATCCAAAAAATGAAGGATAATCGTTTTTTATTTTCCTGAGTAGTACGGAGGATTTCCACCGTGCAACTATATAAATCAAAAGAGGAGGTAAATTATTAATGGCTGAAACAAAAAATGTCGATCCGTCCAAATCCAGGCCTATGACTGATAAGGAATTGGAGGAACTGCTGCGTAAGTCAGAGAAGAACGCTTCCTATCCCGAAGTGAAATTCGATGAATTCACGCCGCCAACCCCCGAAGAGTGGGTTGAAGCCTGTAACATCCTGCTGAAAGGCAAACCTTTCGACAAGATGATGTACACCAAGAACTATGAGGGTATCACCTTCGACCCCATCTACACCCGCAGAAAGAGTGCGGACCTGCTTCCCAAGGACAACTATCCGGGTATGGGTGACTACCTGAGAGGCAGCACGGTGAACGGGTATGTGAATCAGCCCTGGGGCATCGCGCAGGCTTGTGACCTGACGGATCCCGAAGAGAACAACAAGCTGATGAAACATGAGGTTGACAAAGGCAGCACGGTTTATCACGTACGGGTGGATAACGCCACACTGGACGGGATTGACGTGAAAAAAGCCGAGAACCCCGGTGAGGGCGGTGTCAGCCTGACCACCACCGAAGATATGCATGTACTGCTGGAAGGTCTTGATTTCAAGAAATATCCTTTCATGCTCTATACCGGCGAGTCTTCCACCAGACTGCTGGCTATGATTGTGGCTGCGATGAAAGCCGCAGGCACCAAAGGGGAGAATCTCCATGGCGTGGTTGGCGCTGACCCCCTGGGCGAGCTGATCAAAGACGGCAAGACCGCACAGCCTCTGGAAGACCTCTACGACGAGATGGCTGCCAACATCCGCTGGGCAGAGAAGAACGCTCCGAAACTGCGCACCATCCTGGTTCGCAGCAACGTGTTCTCCCTGGGCGGCTGCGAAAGCGTGCAGGAGATCGCCTACACCTACGCGGTAGCTGTTGAATACGTACGCCAGATGCTGAAACGCGGCATCTCCCTGCATGAGATCTGCGAGACCATGGAATTCGAGTTCAACCAGGGCGCGAACTTCTTCATGGAAATCTCCAAACTCCGTGCTGCACGCCGCATCTGGGCTAACATCATGAAAGCCTTCGGCGCTGACGAAGATGACCGTGTGACCTACGTTCACGGCCGTCCGGCAACGTTCACCAAGACGGTTTACGACCCCTATGTGAACATGCTGCGTAACTGCACCCAGTCCTTCTCCTCTGTAGTTGGCGGTGTTGATACCTACGAGAACGAACCCTTTGATGAACTGATCCGCAAAGGCGACGAATTCTCCCGCCGTATCGCACGTAACGTACATATCATGCTGCAGGAAGAGTTCGGCATGCTGCGTCCTATCGACCCGGCCGGCGGCTCCTGGGCAGTTGAGACCCTGACCGAGCAGATCTCCGAGAAAATCTGGGCCGAGTTCCAGAAGATCGAAGAGATGGGCGGCATCATGAAAGCTCTGGAAACCGAATACATCCAGAAAGAGATTGACGCTGTTCTGCAGAAACGTCTGAAAAACCTTGAGCTCCGCAAAGACCGCGCTGTCGGCGTGAACATGTATCCGAACATGACCGAGGAACCGCTGGATCCGATGCCGGAAGATGTGGAAGCTATCAAGAAAGACCGGTTTGCCGCTGTGGACAAATACCTGGCCGATGTCGACAAGAAATTTGTCGAGACCAAGCTGGCCGCACTGAAAGCGGGCAAAGCCGAAGATATTGTGGAAAACGCCATCGCAGCGTTCGAAGCGGGCGCAACCCTGGGCGAAGTGGCAGAAGCATCCATCCGCAAAGCCGGCGATGTGACTGTGAAACCCATCGAAGCGCATCATTGGACCGAGAAATTCGAAGCTCTCCGCAGAGACACCGAGAACTTCAAAGAAAAGACCGGCAAGAATGTCGAGGTATTCCTGGCCAACATGGGCCCGATTCCTCAGCACAAAGCCCGTGCCGACTTCTCCACCTCTTTCCTGCAGGTTGGCGAATTCAACGTTCATCTGAACGACGGTTTCCAGGATGACGAAAACGGTACCGCCATTGAGAAATGCGCGAAAGCGGCTGCAGCAGAGCATTACGACTGTGCTGTCATCTGCTCCACCGATGCCACCTATCCGGATATCGTTCCCGCATTGGCTCCGGAATTGAAGAAAGCCCTGCCTGAAGGCGCAGTTCTGTTCCTGGCAGGCGCAGCACCGAAAGATCTGGAAGAAAAATACGTTGCCGCAGGCGTTGACGATTTCATCAGCGTGAAAGCTAACTGCTATGAGATCCTGCGCATGCTGCAGAAGAAGAAAGGGATGATTGAATAATGGCAATGAATCCGGATTTTACAAAGATCAGCCTCGAAGACCATCCCTCCTGTTCATATGAGGAATGGAAAAAGAAACTGGAAGCTAAAACCGGTGAGAACTGGGACAACCTGAAAGGGACCACCCTGGAACGTATCCCTGTAGATCCGCTGTACACCGATGAAGTGTACAAATCCTGCAACCACCTGGAATTCATGAGCGGTATCCCTCCGTTCCTGCGCGGACCTTATTCCACCATGTATGTGTTCCGTCCCTGGACGGTACGTCAGTACGCCGGTTTCTCCACGGCAGAAGAATCCAACGCATTCTACCGCCGTAACCTGGCAGCAGGCCAGAAAGGTCTGTCCATCGCGTTTGACCTCCCGACTCACCGCGGCTATGACGCCGATAACCCCCGTGTTGTAGGTGACGTTGGTAAAGCGGGCGTATCCGTATGCTCCATGCTGGACATGAACATCCTGTTCTCGGGTATCCCCCTGGACCAGATGTCCGTATCCATGACCATGAACGGCGCAGTTCTGCCTATCCTGGCATTCTTCATCGTATCCGGTGAGGAGCAGGGCGTAGACAAGAAGATCATGGCCGGTACCATTCAGAACGATATTCTGAAAGAGTTCATGGTTCGTAACACTTACATCTATCCGCCTGATATGTCCATGCGTATCATCGGCGATATCTTCGAATACACCACCAAGTACATGCCAAAATTCAACAGTATCTCCATTTCCGGTTACCATATCCAGGAATGTGGCGCTACCTGTGACCTTGAATTAGGCTATACGCTGGCTGACGGTATCGAGTATATCCGTACCGGTGAAGCCGCAGGCCTGCCCGTAGACGCATTCGCAAAACGTCTGTCCTTCTTCTGGGATATGGGCAAGAACTACTTCATGGAAGTTGCGAAGATGCGTGCCGCACGTGTCCTGTGGGCTAAGATTCTGAAGAGCTTCGGCGCTGAGAATCCGAAATCCATGGCACTGCGTACCCATAGCCAGACTTCCGGCTGGTCTCTGACAGAGCAGGATCCGTTCAACAACATTTCCCGTACCTGTATGGAGGCTATGTCCGCAGCACTGGGCCATACCCAGTCCCTGCATACCAACGCGCTTGACGAGGCCATCGCACTGCCGACTGACTTCTCCGCACGTCTGGCACGTAACACCCAGCTGTACATCCAGGACGAGACCAAAGTCTGCAAGATCATCGATCCCTGGGGCGGTTCCTACTATCTGGAATACCTCACCAACGAGATCATCCGCAGAGCATGGGCTCATATCCAGGAAGTTGAATCCCTGGGCGGCATGGCGAAAGCTATCGCTACCGGCCTGCCCAAGATGCGTATCGAGGAATGTGCTGCCCGTCGTCAGGCAGACATTGACAGCGGCAAGGAGACCATCGTAGGCCTGAACAAATACCGTCTGGCCAAGGAGGACCCCCTGAACGTACTGTCCATCGATAACACCGCTGTACGTAACGCTCAGATCAAACGTCTGGAAAAACTGAGAGCTGAACGTGACGAAGCCAAAGTACAGCGCGACCTGGAAGCTATCACGAAGGCAGCAGAGAGCCGCGACCACGGCAACCTGCTGGAGATGGCCGTACAGGCTGCACGCGACCGTGCATCCCTGGGCGAGATCTCCGACGCAGTCGAGAAAGTATCCGGCCGTTTCAACGCTGTCATCCACACCGTATCCGGTGTTTACTCCAGCGAATTCAGCGACAGAGAGCAGCTGGAAGAAGCCAACAAACTGGCTAAAGAATTTGAACAGATCGAAGGCCGCAGACCTCGTATCTTCCTGGCCAAGATGGGGCAGGACGGACACGACCGTGGCCAGAAAGTACTGGCAACTTCCTTCGCGGATATGGGCTGGGACGTCGACGTAGGTCCTCTGTTCCAGACTCCGGAAGAAACTGCACAGGATGCTGTCGACAACGACGTTCACATGGTTGGTTTCTCCTCCCTGGCCGCAGGTCACAAAACCTTGCTGCCTGCACTGGTTGGCGAGCTGAAGAAACTGGGCCGTGAGGATATCCTCGTTACCATCGGCGGCGTAATCCCTGCTCAGGACTACGACTATCTGTATGAACACGGCGCAGCCGCCATCTTCGGACCTGGTACCAACATTCCCCAGTGCTGTACCAAACTGCTGAAGATGCTGGTTGAGCGTGCAAAGGAGGAAGCTGCACAAGATTAAGTGTCAAGAAAGTTGAGATGATAAGCATGCCAGAAATACCAAAATCAGATCTGAAACCCTCCTGGGTTCCTCTGAAGAAAGACCCCAATTTCGCCTGCTCAGTGATGCCGGGCATCGACACTGCAGTGAACAGTGTAACGGAAGAGAAGGTTTATCCGGAAGTGACCGCTTACAAGGCTCCGCTGCGCCGTAAACTGTCGGTGGAACAGCTGATCGAGGGTGTGGGCGCCGGGGACCGCATGATCTTGTCTAAAGCTATCACACTAATCGAGAGCAACGCTCCGAAAGATTTTGACAAAGCACAGAGAGTCCTTCAGGGACTGCTTCCCAAGATGGGCAACGCATTGCGCATCGGTATCACCGGTGTGCCCGGTGCAGGTAAGAGTACCTTCATCGAGGCGTTCGGTCAGCTGCTGTGTGACATGGGCTACAAAGTCGCCGTTCTGGCGGTAGACCCCACCAGCCCCCTGACCGGCGGCTCCATCCTGGGCGATAAAACCCGTATGCAGATGCTGAGCCGTGAGCCCAACTGCTTCATCAGACCGACGCCTTCAGGCGGGACGCTTGGCGGTGTAGCCCGCAAAAGTCGTGAGACGATGATGCTCTGCGAGGCCGCAGGCTTCGATGTCATCCTGGTTGAGACCGTGGGTGTAGGCCAGTCCGAAACCACTGTCCGCGACATGGTCGACTTCTTCATGCTGGTCGTTCTGACCGGTGCGGGTGACGACCTCCAGGGTATCAAGAAAGGCATCATGGAGCTGGCTGACGCCATCGTGGTCAACAAAGCGGACGGCGACAACCTGCCGCGCGCCATTGTGACCCAGGGCGAATACGAGCGTATGGTCGAGTTCATCCGCCCCGCTACCGAGGGCTGGAAGACTCACGCCTACAAGTGCTCCGCGCTGACTCATGACGGCCTGCCCGAACTGTGGGCTGTGATGCGGATGTTCGAGAAGACCACCAAGGAATCCGGAGTGTTCGAGAGACGCCGTAAGAAACAGGTTCTGTCCTGGGTCTACAGCATGATTGACGAGCATCTCCACAACCTGTTCTTCGAGGATCCCCTGATCAAGGGACGCATCCCGCTGGTAGAGCATTCCGTGCTGAACGGTCTGATCTCCCCCAGCCAGGCTGTGACCGAGCTGATCCGCGCCTTCGACGTGGACCATGCGGCCACCAAGCATATGAAAGAAGAGGGAAAATAGTTTCCTGAAGCTGCTATGTAAAATCATTTTCCGAAGCTGTCCGGACCCTTTTAGCGGGTTATCCGCTCCAGGGACGGAAGTGACAGGATTATCAACCTCTCTGCCCGGAAGGGCAGGGAGGTTTTTTTATGCGTGGGTAGGGGCCATCTGCGGCAGCAGCAGGGTGGATCTGGAAGGGGCAGGGACGGCTCCGGAAGTTTTTAGGACAGGCTCCGTGGTCCGGCATCATGCATCCGGCATACGCAAGTGCAGGATGGAGGGGGAAGACCCGCAGGAGGAGCTTTAAACCGCCGTATGGCTGCGATAAGGGGAGAAGGGTATATTGCCCCGCAAAACAGAAAGAAACCGCACAGTGCGCATACTGTGCGGTTTCTTTCTGTTTCATTTAAAGCTGTTCTGTCCGGTTCAGGTCGCGGGCCCGGACGGGCGCCGTGTCAGTCCATGGGATAATCGGTGAGAGGATCCTCCCGGCCTACCAGGGTGAACATATCGGTGGTTTCCCGGTTGGGAGGGAGTTTCGATTTAGCCTTCTGGTTTTCCTGCAGCAGTTTCTCCGCTACCAGGGGCATGCTTTCCGTCCGTTTCAGTTTCTTGTAGATGGAAGGCCTGCAGGCACGCCATACTTCCATGATGTTGTGGAGAATCTGGGCGGAGGGGATCTCGTAGGTCTCGCGGCCTTTGAGGACGGCTTTCACATTCTCGATGCGTTCAGCCTGCTCTTCTTCCGTGATACCGGGAATCTTCCGTTCCAGCTCAGCTTCCAGCGGGTTGGTGAGGTAGTCCTCGATCATGATATGAAGTTCATTCTGGTAGTTGATTTTACGTTCTTTCATAAGGCATTCCTCCTTACACTTATATTAACATATATATCTAATGAAATAAAGTCCGAATAAGGCGGAGGGAAGGAAAATAAAAAAGAGCTGCCGGGGTATCGGCAGCTTGAAAAAAGATTTGCAACAGATCTGCAAAAAGGGGGAGGAACCGGCTGTCTCGGACCGGTTCCTCCGGAAGGTGATAGATGACGTGAGCCGGAATGCTCAATCCGTATCCCCGTCATTTTAAAGAGGAGAGGTGTCTGACCACTCGACACAGTCAGACGGTGTGCTTTCTATAGAATCCCTGGCCGAAGCCGCTACACTTTCAGATCAGGGGAAGAAAGGCCATACGATAGGAATCACGATGATGGAAACCACCAGGCAGACAATTACCAGACCGCCGCCGGCTTTCACATAGTCCATGAATTTGTATTTACCGGGTCCAAGCACCAGGGTGTTGGGCGGGGTGCCTACGGGAGAAGCGAATGCGCAGGAAGATGCGATCAGGATTGCCATCAGTACGGCTCTGGGAGATGCGCCCAGCTGAGTAGCCAGTGCGATACCTACCGGGCAGAGCAGTGCTTTGGACGCGGTGTTGGACATGAACTGGGTCAGCACAACAGCCAGTACGAACAGAACAGCGGTAACCGTGTAAGGGGAGGGATTGCCGCCCAGCATAGCTACGGTCTTCTCGGCAATCAGTTTGCCGGCGCCGGAAGTGTTCATTGCGTGTGCCACAGGGATCATGCCTGCGAACAGGAAGATGGTGATCCAGTCGATGGAGTCATAAGCCTGTTTCTCAGTCAGGCAGCCGGTCAGGACTGCCAGCAGCGCGCCGATGACAGCGCTGATTTCCAGGGGGATGATATTGGTGGCCATGGAGACGATGACGCCTACAAGAATCAGGCCACAGATGATCTGTTTGCTGGTTTTGGTGATCATCACCTCAACCATCTCACCGGTGCTGGCGGTCTCGTTGCCAACATCCTCCAGCCCTTCGGACTCAGCCTCGTCAAAGGATTTGTCGTTGGGGAGCAGGTATTTGCCCAGGAACATCATGTAGATGATGCCGGCCACGGTGATAGGAATGCCGATGTAGGCATATTCGAAGAAGCCGAACCGCAATTCGGGCATTCCGGCAGCCTCCAGAGCCACGTTAGCCAGCATGTTGGGCGGTGTACCGATTAAGGTGATAGTACCGCCCAAGCCGGCTGCAAAAGCTAGAGGCATCAGTTGGCGGGAAGGGGAGAGGTTCGCGCTGGCGCAGATACTCAGAACGACAGGAATCAGACAGGCGGTGGTGCCGGTGTTGGACAGGAATGCGGACATGATTGCCGCAACTGCCATCAGACCGAACATCAGGCTGTTCTCGCCCTTGCCGCAGAGACCGACGATTTTGGAGCCGATCTTCTGAGCCACGCCGGTGTGGAACATCGAAGCCCCCACCACAAACATGCCGGCGAATAAAACAACCGTCGAGTCCGCCAGGCCCAGGAACACCTGTTTGACAGGTACCAGGCCCAGCAGCCAGCAGGCGATTGCGGCGGCCATTGAGGTGACCGCCAGGGGAATGATTTCAGTGATAAACAGAATGGCTACAATCAGTAGCAGGATCAGACATTTAGATGCGGGTGTCATTAGAATTTTGCCTCCAACTTTTCAATATTATTTTTCCGGGCGTGAGCTTTTGCTGAGCTCCCGGATCCGTTTGGAGATGATCCGCAGTGAACTCACCGTTCTCCGGTCCCTGGTGAGAGGGGTGTCCGGGGGACCATCCACAAAATGGTGATAACGATGTTGATCCACTTGCTTGAAAAAATTGATCAGTTGCGATATTTCTTTGTTATTTGCCCCCTCACCCAGGATTGCCGCCCCTGGCAATATCGGGGTGATCGGGGTTCCTTTGGTAAGCATCGTTATCCTCCTTGGTTTCAGTTTGCTTTTGCTTTGCATAATACTGCCGGCGCCTAGGCGCCGGGTTGATGAAGCTTTTTTGTCTTTCCGTAGAACCGTGTCTCCGGCGGGAGACGGCTCCCGCCTCCGCCAGCCGGCGGATTACTTTCTCAGAACGGCTTTCTCATAGTCGGTGAGTTTCACGCCCTGGAAACGTTTCAGCGGAGCGAAATCGGATTTCAGCATCTGGGTGTACAACCCGTTGTGGCTCATCCGTCTTTTCAGCAGCGTGTTGAAAACCGGTACATCGTCATAGGCTTTCTTGAATGCATCCACGTTTACATAATACTTCTTTTCCATAATAACAAACCTCCTTGCACTTACTTGTAAATCAACCATGCAACAACCTTAATCATTGGGGACGTCCTTTGATTACCCATAGTATACGTTGTATGGGAAAAGAATAAAAATACCCTTTAAGCATGAAAGATATAACAAAAGAGAATATTAACAGAAACGGTTCTCAATAGTGAGATTGTCTAATCTATGTATTGACTTGTGGCAAGGCTTTTATTACAATGGATATTAAAGTGGGCAAGTTTTGGATTTTTGAGCCCCTTCCATGCGACAACCTGGACAAAGCAATAACGGACGATGCGGCTCACGCCGCGATGCATAGCCGCCCCCGGATCTCCGGGGGCATTTGTGAAAGCAAGAGGCAACCATATTTCAAGAGACATGCATATTTGAAGAAGCAAGACGAGGATAACCATATATAAGAAAGGGATTGACATGGATCTGGACAACTACCGGAACTTCCTGGCCATCGTGGAGACGGGAAGTCTGACCAATGCCGCGGAATGTGTCCATGTGGCCCAGCCGGCGCTGAGCAAGCAGCTGAAGGCCCTGGAGACGTTCTTCGACGCGAAACTGATACTGACGGAGCGTGGCAGCCGCAACATCATCCTCACCGAGGCCGGCCGCCTGCTCTACCAGAAGGCGAAATACATCTGCTCCCTGGAGGACCTGGCCCGGGAGGAGATCGAGAGCAACGTGAAAGGGGTGGCGGGAACACTCCGGGTGGGGGTGGCAAACTCCCGTTCCGCCGCGTTCATCCGGCACACCCTGCAGGGATTCAACCAGCTGTACCCGGAGGTGCGGTTCGAGATTTACGAGGGCGGCTTCGCCGAACTGAGCCAGCAGCTCCAGGGCGGGCTGACGGAGATCGGCGTCCTCAGTACCCCCGTGGGGGCCAGGGACGGGCTGGCGGAGCTGTTCCGGCGGGACGAGTTCATGGCGGCGGTGTTCAGCAAGAAATCCCGCTGGCTGGAGCAGCCTAACCGGAAAGGCATCGCCCTGAAGAGCCTGCGGAAGATGCCCATCAGCGTCTCCGCCGGCTGCTACACCATTTTCAAGGAATGCTGCGAGAAGGCGGAGTTCCTTCCCAAGATACTCAGCGTCAACACCACGCGGCATACGGCCCTCCAGTGGGCCCAGGTGGATTCCGCCGTGGCGGTGGTGCCCCTGGAGCCGGGGGAGGAAATCGGCAGCGAGTTCAAGGTGAAGAAGATCCTGGACATCGACGTGGAGCTGTACAAATCCGTGGTGAAAGTCCACGACCGGCCCCTGTCGCCGCTGGCCCTGCAGTTCATCAAGTATTACAACGAGAACAGCAACTCCCGCCGCATCTGCAACATCAGCGAGCTCATCGAGGAGAGCTCCCTGTGATTGGCCCGCAACAGATGACGGGCGGACAATGACGCCCCGCAAGAGAAAAAGCGGTGGTATACAGTACCGCAAGAGACAGCATGATGAAGAAGCAAAAAATGGAAAGCAATAAAAAAGCCCGCGTCTGCCTGTAGATGGCAGAACGCGGGTTCTGTTTTTTATGATGTGAGATTCCCGGGAATCAGGAGTCGCCTTTGTCCCCGTCTTTGTGACGGTGGATACAGCGGCATTGGTAGGGTTTCACCACTTTGATGCTGCTGCGGGACTGCTCGCTTTCGAAGGAGCAGTGGTGCCGGATCAGGTATTTCCGCCGGGAATGGGTGAGCCGTGAGAGGAGGAAGAGGATGGTGTCCAGTCCTTTGGGCCTCTCGGCGGTGCAGGTCCCCAGAATCTGCACAATCGGCTGGTGGAAGGCGGCGAAGGTGTCCAGGGTGATGAAGTTGCCGTCCGTGGCGATGAAGGGGTTGACGAAGTAGATCACATCGTCCCCCAGGCTGAGATCCACCATGTCGAAGTACTGGGAGTAATCCAACAGGTCATCCAGGGGGACAGCCGCCAGGATCCCTTTCAGCTGCAGGGAGGTGAGCTCCCTGCGCAGCAGAAGCGGGATATCCGTCTCTGCCGGAATGGAGCCTGTCTCCTGGAGATAGAGGAAAAGGTTCCGCACCAGATGGGGCGTGAAGAAGACGCCCAGGGCGCTGACCAGCCGGTAGAGGAAGAGGGATTCCCCGTCGTTCACCTGGAAACGGCCTTTCAGTACCGCCGGATGGCAGTTGAAACGGTAGCCGTTCAGCAGCGGCGACTGGGCCTTCCGCAGATGGGCGTAGTAGGACTCGTGCCCGATGGGGCAGTAGATGGTGGCCAGGAAATCCGTGACGGTCTTCATGTTGTAGACACGCTGCACGTTTTTATCCTCCCACAGGGTGGGCGCTTTCTCCTCGTCCTGGAGAAACTGCGCCAGACGGTCCAGGTCCGCCCGGTAATGGCGGATATTCTGCTCGTCGATATGGGTGAAGTAGAACATATCTTTGATCATCAACGTATACATCCTTTCATAAGACACAGGACGTGCCGCCGTGGCGGTTTTTTGACAATGATTATGAAAAGAGAGTTGCTTATGGTGATTTCATTATATTCTTTTTGGGGAAGGATTGCAATATTGGGGTTATTATGTTATACTGTTTAGCACAGAATCTCATTCAAAGCCTTCCCCGGCTATATGCAAGACAACTGGGGGTGTCAAGGTTTCGACGGGTACGGATGGGGTATGATAAGCGAGCCGTGATTCCATCAGCACGTTAAACGGTGGACGTTTAAATTTAAACGCAGATTCTGAATTAGCACTGGCAGCGTAAACCTGCCACGTTCTTCCAATCCGGCTCCCGCAGGAGCGGTTGAACGACAATTAGCGGGATCGTCTTGAGCTGATGTCCGTAGGCTCTTGACTAAAACTTACGGAATAGCGACAGTGGAGCCGGTCGTCAGGCGCCGTTGAAGCGAAACTCAGTATGATGTCTGCGCTCGGAGAAATTCATATTGCAACGTGTTCGGACAAGGGTTCGACTCCCTTCACCTCCACCATGAGTATAACGGATGCCGCAGAGCGGGTCCGAGGTGGATAAAGAGCCATCACCGATGGCGTGACTCCCGGAATATCCGGGAGCTTTTCTGTTTTATGAGGAAAAACGCCGCAGCGTCCGCATGGGCGGAAAAAAGATTCCGTCTATCAGTTATGCGGATGCAGGGCAAGTGGATGCCGTCTGTCTGCGGCGATAGCAGACAGGTTGAAAACGGTATATGCGGAGATAAAAAAGAGGACAGCCTCTCCGACGGGGAGACTGTCCTCTTTTTGTTTCTGTATCAGTGCGCGATTGTTATGCGCTGGCGTGTATTGCCGATAGATGGTGGATGGGCCGGGATTGCCGACGGATCATGTCCTGAATCGCCGGTTCCACCTTCTGATGCAGGTTATCTTACCAGATGCCCATGACGTACTGTACGGCCAGGCTGACAATGGTGATGCCGGCCCAGCAGCAGCAGCCGGCCAGGATGGGCTTGCCGCCGCTCTTCACAAGTTTCACGATGTCCGTGTTGAGGCCGATGGCGGTCATGGCCATGATGATGAAGAACTTGCTCAGCGCCTTCATGGGGGCGAACGCCGCCGCGGAGACACCGTTGGACATGGCCACGGTGGTGATCACGGAGGCCAGGATGAAGTACAGGATGAAGTTGGGGAACGCCCGCTTGAAGCTGAAGGTGCTCTCCGTGGTGCTGTTCCGGCGTGCGTAGAGCATGGCCAGCATCAGGGTGATGGGGATGATGGCCAGGGTCCGGGTCAGTTTCACGGTGACAGCTTTGTCCAGGGTGGCGCTGCCCAGGCCGTACATGGAGTCCCAGGTGGAGGCGGTGGCGGTGACGGCGGAGGTGTCGTTCACGGCGGTGCCGGAGAAGATGCCGAAAGCGTCGCCGCTGGTGATGTCGAAGCCCAGGTAGGCGCCCAGCATGGGGAAGAACAGGGCCGCCAGCACGTTGAAGAGGAAGATGACGGAGATGGAGGTGGCGACCTCCTCGTCATTGGCCTTCAGCACCGGTGCGGAGGCCGCGATGGCGGAACCGCCGCAGATGGAAGAGCCCACACCGATCAGGGCGGCGATGTTGCCGGGGATGTCCATGGTGCGGTGCATCAGGTAGGCGATGAAAAGCGCCGTGCTGATGGTGGCGATGATGATGGGCAGGGAATGGATGCCGGTGAGGAGCACCACGTTCAGGTTCAGACCGAAACCCAGCAGGATCACGGCGTAATGCAGCACCTTCTTGGAGGTGAAGCCGATGCCGGCCTGGTAGCGGGTCTTGTCGGAGATGAACTGGGTCAGCAGCATGCCGGCCAGGATGGCCAGCACAGGGCCGCCGATGAGGGGGAACATGTTCCCCAGGAACCAGCAGGGGATGGAGATGGCCAGGCAGAGCAGCAGCCCCTGGTAATGAGTACGTGCGAAAGTCATGATGGAAACCGTCCTTTACTATTGATATGTTCTGATGTTCGCTGCCGCGCGGTGGGGGCCGGGATGATGCCAATTCCCCTGCCGCCGGAAGCGCGACGTGATACAAAAATTCTAGCACGGTTTACAAATAAGGTAAAATTATATATATTTATAAATAGATAAATATATATAATGGAAGGAGCGGGCATCATGCAGGATTTCCGGATGGAGACTTTTCTCCAGGTATGCAAGTACATGAACTACACGAAAGCCGCCGAGGCGCTGAGCATCACCCAGCCGGCGGTGTCCCAGCACATCCGCTTCCTGGAGGAGTCCTACGGCGCGCCGCTGTTCCTCCGGGAGGGGAAGCGTATCAGGCTGACCCGGGCGGGGGCCATGCTGCGGGACATGGCATCGCGGCTGAAGAACGACGAGGCCCATTTCCGCAAGCTGATCCGGGCGGCGGGGCGGCAGCGGGAGTATTCTTTCGGCGCCACCCTGTCTGCGGCGGAGTTCATGCTGGCGGACGGTCTGGAGCGGCTTCTGGCACGGCCGGACCTGCGGATCCGTCTCCAGGTGGACAACACGAAGCGGCTGCTGGAAGAGCTGGAGGAGGGGCGGATCGACTTCGCCCTGGTGGAGGGGGACTTCCCCCGGCAGCGCTACGCCTGCCACCTGTTCCGGCGGGAACCCTTCATCCCCGTGGCGGCGCCTGACCTGGCGGAGCGGTACAGAGGCAGGGCCATGGCGGACCTGGCGGCGGAGCGTCTCATCGTCCGGGAGCCCGGCTCCGGCAGCCGTGAGATCCAGGTGAACGCCCTGCGGAGCGCCGGCCTGACCCTGGCGGATTTCTCCGACCGGACGGAACTGGCCAACATCGGCCTGATCAAGGAGCTGCTGGCCCGGGGGCAGGGCGTGTCCTTCATGTACCGGGTGGCGGCGGAGCGGGAGATGGCGGAAGGCCGTTTGGCGCCGGTGGAGCTGAAAGGCTTCGCCCTGGAGCACGACGTGATGTTCATCTACCGGAAGGACACTCTGTTCGAGGAGGAGTTCCGGAAGATCTTCGCCATCCTGCGGGAAGGCGGAGGGGATACGGAATGACAGGACTGTACCCTTTGGGGTATAATGGAAGACAGAATGACAGGAAAAACAAGGAGGCTCGACCATGAACGTGGAAAAGACTGTGAAGAAGATTGTGACGGAAGACATGCTGGCCGTGAACGTTGGCAGCGGCAGCCTGAAAGTGCTGGGAACCCCTGTTGTGGCAGCGCTGTTCGAGAACGCGGCCATGCTGCTGGCCGGTGAGTACCTGGAGGAGGGCTCCACCACGGTGGGCTGCTCCATCACGGTGAACCATGTGGCACCCACGCCCCTGGGCGGCACGGTGACCGCCACGGCGAAACTGGTGAAGCATGAGGGACGTTTCTTCGACTTCGAGCTGAAGGCAGAGGACGAGGGCGGCGTCATCGCCGACGGCGTGCACCAGCGCGTGGCAGTGTTCTCCGACAAGTTCCAGCAGAAAGCGGACGGCAAGCTGGCGAAGTAAGCGGTTGCTCCGGAGAGGCGTTCAGCTATCCCAAAAACGCGGCAATAAAAAAGCGTCGCGAGATGCGCAAGAAAAAAGCACAATGATAAGTGCGCAGGAACCAATCATCATAATACGCATAATAAAAAGAGCACGGTACATGTGATGTGTACCGTGCTCTTTGTGTTTTTCTCACTGTGCCTTGGCCAGGTCTCCGTCCGCGGAATCCTCTTTCAGCACCCGGATGATCTCGTTGTAATCCTCCTTGGCCGCTTTGGCCGGAGTGCGGTCCGTGATGCAGTAGCAGTGCTGACGGCCGGCCGCCATTTTCAGCTGGTAGTCCACCCGGTTGCGTTTGAGCAGCTGGGTGTAGGCGTTGGCCTTCACCGACAGGCACTCGTTCTTGCCGTAGTAGATCCAGGTCTTCTGCAGGCCCTTCAGGTTGGCGCCCTTGAAGGTCAGCATGTATTCCGGGATGTCCGGAAGCCCCTGGGAAAGCAGGGGACGGATGGTCTTCAGGTATTTGGGGGACATGGTGGTGTCCTTTTTCCCCGCCTGCTTCATCTTCTTGTACTCGGAATCGTCTTCCGGGATGCCGCCGGGGGATACCATGACCATCTTCTTGGGCATGGGAAGGTTGTCGCCTTCCTCGTTGTTGTACGCGTAGAGCATCATGGCCAGGGAGCCGCCGGAGGAATAGCCGTACAGTTCGATGTCGTCGTATTTCTTCAGCATTTTCCGGTAGATGCGGTAGATCATCCGCACACTGTCGCGGATGGTGTGGTCCGTGCAGAGGGGATAATAGGGGAACCAGACATCACAGCCGGTCTTGCGGGCCATGTCCTGGGCGTATTTGATGAAAGACGCCTGGGGGGCCATGAGCATGCCGCCACCGTAGATGTTGAGGATGGCTTTCCGCTGCTTCTTGTGATGGCGGATCGCCAGGCAGTGGAAGGTCTCCGTCTTGTTCTCGTTCCCGGCTCTGCCGGCATTGTTGCCGGTGCCGTCCACTTCCATGGTGACACTCTCGTCCGTGAAGGATAGTGTGTCATCCCCTTCGGGGAGGATGAAAGGGCGGTAACCGTTGAGATAGCGCACCAGCGTCAGCAGCCAGGCCCGGGGCAGGGCGGTGAAACGCCGCAGTCCCAGCATCCACATGATGAGGATGGCCAGATAGAATCGAAATTTCATGGGCAGAACTCCTTCCGGTTGTCGCATAGGTCAAAGACGTCGTCAGGTTGTTCATTCCAGGTTGTTGTATGGTTGATTTCCGTTCCATTATATCAGAGGATGAGTGAAAAATAAACTAATTAGGAAACATTTCATGTGAAAACACCGAAAAAGGGTGGGAGGACGGCGACGGAAAAAAGCCCGCATCCTGCATGGATACGGGCTTCGTGTTTTATTATGATATTTTTGTGAAGGACCGGGAATTATTTCTCCTTGCCCACCAGGTAGGGCACCACGGAGGCGCAGTGGGGCAGGACGTTGATGGTGTAGTCCTTGTTGCCGCGCTCCTCCAGCTGCTTCCTGGCCATCTCCCAGGCTTCCTCCACGGTGGCGGCGGGAATCTGGCCGGTGCGGCGCACGTCTTCGAAGTTCTCCTTGCGGGTCACCAGGTAGACGGTGTATTTCTTCGTCATGCAGAACAGGTTGAAGGCCACGAAGAAGGGGATGGTGAACTGCTCCCGCACGGCTTTCTCCATCTCCACCACGTCGGTGAAGCGGAAGCTCTCCATGTACTGGGGCGGCTCGTGGATATCCCGGGCCTCCATGATGGCGATGATGATGCCGCCGGGCTTGGTGGTCATGTCCGCCGGGTCGTAGCATTTGCTGCCCTGGTAGAGGGACACGTCTTTGGGATAGCCGCCGGCGCAGGCGAAGGTCACGTCAGCCAGCTGCTTCATGGGCACCTTCTGGGACTCGTAGACCAGCTTGGTGCCTTCCAGCCAGGCCTCGTAGGGGGCGCCGCCCACCATGGCGCTGACCTCGCCTTCGGAGTTGACCACGGAGTGGACTAGGAAATCCGGATCCACCATGTCGCAGGCCTCCTGCATGTCGTCGCTCACCGGGTTGTCGTTGAGGATGATGGAGCGGGTCTTGGGGTTGACGCCGTCGCCGAACTTGTCGGCCAGGGCGTGGCAGTGGTTCTTCTGGATGGTGTCCCAGCCGGCCACGCCGGGCAGGATCATCTTGCGGCCGCCGCCGTAACCTGCGAAGAGATGGGGCACGATGCCGTTGATGAGGATGACTCTGTCCGCATCCACCACCCGCTTGTTGATGTAGATGGGGGTGCCCAGTTTCGTGGTGCCCATGAGGGTCAGGTTGTCCATGTCACGGCTGTCGTGCTGGTACATCCGGATGCGGCGGGCCACTTCGGCGCCGGCCACTTTGATATTCTCCTCTTCCGTCTGCGCCCGGTGGGTGCCCAGGGCGAAGACGATGAACATATCCTCGTCAGGGATACCTGCGGCGTTCAGCTCGTTGACCACGTGGATGAGGAAGTCGCCGGAGCGGTTCCACAGCCGGGTGGCGTCGGCCACGAGCAGTGCCACGGTCTCGCCTTTCTTCACGATTTCCTGCAAGGGTTTACTGCCGATAGGATGACGCATGCAATTGATGGTGGCTTCTTTCAGGTCCACCGCCGGAGTGGGTTTCCCTTCGATCACATCGGAGATATGTTCCTCCGGCAGCTGTACAGTCTGGAACCCTGTACCGAAACCGAATCTGAATTCTTTTAATGCCATTCTAGCTTCCCCCTTAATAGTAGATGTCATACCGGGAAAAACAGGTATGAAGTTATCCTCAGTATACCACAGAACAAAGGACTTGTAACTTGGAAAAGGCGCTATTTGGCGGTAAAATGCGGAAAAATATCACGGACCCGCCGGGACGGTATAGAGCCAGTGGAAAATAGTGCAATGAGGGAATACAAAAGGAGCCGGGAGGCGGAATGGCACATATGGGATAAAATTTTGCATCCATGGCTCCGGTATGATAGAATAGCACAGTTAGAAGTGTTTTCTTGGCACCCACTTCTGAAGAAGAAGGACTGTCTATCCTTCGGCAAAAAAATCAAGAGGAGTGTTTTCTGATGACAAACACAAGAGTACTTATCATGAACGCGCTGATCGCGGCTGTCTACGCCGCGCTGACCATGGGACTGGCGCCCCTGAGCTACGGACCGGTACAGATCCGTATCTCCGAATTCATGACCCTGCTGGCCTTCACCAACCGGAAATGCGTTCCGGGGCTGGTGGTAGGCTGTTTCCTGGCCAATCTCGGCAGCCCCTTCGGCCTGACGGACATGGTGGTGGGCACGTTCGCCACCTTCCTGGCTGTCTACGGTATGCGGTTCTGTTCCAACCTCTATACCGCCTCGCTGCTCCCCGTGATCTCCAACGGCGTGATCATCGGCCTGGAACTGTTCTTCCTGGCGGCCATCCCCGCAGGCCTGGGCTCCGTGCTCAGCGTCATGGGCTATATCGCCCTGGGGGAGTTCGTCTCGGTGTCCATCGTGGGCATCCTGCTGATCCGGCTGCTGCTGCGGAACGAGACCATACGGAACTACTTGGTGGAGAGCTGATTCCACCGTTCTTTCCCGTCCTGTCACGGACAGGCGGGATTCAGGCTGTCTTTTATTGAAGAGACAGCCCGGAGAAACCTGCTGCGGATCGGAGATGACGTCCCGGCCGCAGAGAAGGACTCCACCGCCCCGTGGCGTCACGGGAGGGAAATATCCTCCGGGAGAGGTATGTTTTCTTGACAATACGGCGGCGGGCTTTTATACTGGATTTAGTAACTGAATAACGGTTTGACGCGGTGACGGGGGGAGCGCCCCGGTATCGCAGCGGGCTGATGCGCCAAGAGACATCGGCCGGCAGGACCACAAAATGCGAGGGAGCCCGTGTCCGGGCTGAGAGGATGCCGAAGCATCGACCGACAGGTATACTCCCGTGTATCTGTACCCGTGCAGGGCATTTTGGCAGCGATCCTACAGAGAGGTACAGACGGGTGCCTCTCTTTTTTTGTATCCGGGATGCCGGAGGGAGGCGGGAGCCGCCTGGAGCTGCCGATAAAAAGACAGGAGGCGCAAGAATGAGAAAGATTGTGATGCTGTTGATGACATTGGCCGTGCTGTGCGGCGTTCTGGCCGGCTGCGGCGGAGAGAAGAAGGCGGAGAAGGGGAAGATTCCCGAGCTGAAAGTGATGGTATCCCCTTACCGGGACGCGGACACCATCCAGACCGCCACCCAGCCCCTGGCGGACCTGCTCAAAAGCAGGCTGAAGGAGAAGGGATACGACGTGGGGAAAGTGTCCATCCATGTGGGCACCTCCTATAGCGGCGTGGGCGAGGCCCTCAGCGCCGGCAGCGCCGATGTGGGCTTCATCTCCGGAGCCACCTATATCCTCTATGACAAGGACGTGGACGTGCTCCTCACCGCCCTGCGGGAGGGAATCAACAAGGAGACCACGGACCTGAAGGTGTGGAACGACGGCCAGCCGGAGAAATTCACCAAGGAGCTGGTGCCCTACTACCGCTCCGTCTTCGTGGTGGGACCCAGCGCCAAGGGCAAGGCCCTGCTGAAAAAGGTTGAAGCCGGACAGCAGCCCACCTGGGAGGAGCTGGACGCGCTGAACTGGGCCGTGATGAACCCGGCCTCCGCTTCCGGATACCTGTATCCCTCCCTGTACCTGAAGAAACATTACGGCAAGAAGATCTCCGACCTGTCCCATGTGGTGCAGGCGGACTCCTACAGCACCTCCATGGCGCGGCTGGCTTCCGGCCAGGCTGACATCGCCGTGGCTTTCGGCCATATCCGCATCCGCATGGACAAGAACTGGCAGAGCAAGTTCGGCGGCACCGGCAGCATCTGGCAGCAGACCGGCATCGTGGCTGTGACGGACAAGATCTACAACGACACCGTCAGTGTCAGCAAGACCTCCAAGGTGATGCAGGACAAGGATTTCCGCAAAGCCCTGGGCGAGTCCCTCATCGAGATCGGCAAGACCCCGGAAGGCCTGAAAGCGCTGGG
>CALAZX010000082.1 GCA_937926555.1 uncultured Negativicutes bacterium
GCGTCCACGGCGGTGTTCCGCTTCTGCAGCCGCACCTCCTCGGCAAATCCCAGGGAGGGCTCCTGCCCGGCGGACTCCAGGCCGCTGACGGTGATGCCCAGCAGACGGATGCCCTGTTTCAGGTTGATCTGCTCCAGCACCTTCTCCGCCATGTCGAAAATCTCTTCATCCCAGCGGAAGAGCCCGTCGCCAGTGCGGCTCCGGGTCCGGGTGGTGAAATCGGCATACTTCACTTTCACTGTCACCGTCCGACCCGCCAGGTTCTCCCGGCGCAGACGCCAGCCAACCTGCCCCGCCAGGTCAAGCAGAGTATCCCGGCAATCCTCGAACTCGGTGTAGTCCCGGGAAAAGGTCATCTCCTTGCCGATGGACTTGGCCTCCTCGTCGTTGCTTACGGGGCGGCTGTCCAGACCCCGTCCCAGGTCCCGGATCATGGCCGCGTTGATGCCGAAGACCTGCTGCAGCACGGACAGGTCCGTCCGCACCAGCTGCCCGATGGTGCAGACACCGAACTCCTCCAACCGCTGCCGGGCTTTCTCCCCGATGCCGAAAATCTTTGTCACCGGCATGGGGGCCAGCATCCCCTCCGCCTCCTCCGGGGTGATCTTCACGAAGCCGTGGGGCTTCCGCAGATCCGAGGCCAGTTTCGCCAGGAACTTGTTGGGTGCCAGTCCCACGGAGGCGCTGAGTCTGAGCTCCCGCCAGATCCGATCCTGCACCTGCCGGGCGATTTTCTCCGCGCCGCCCAGCCCTTCCATGCCGGTGAGGTCCAGGAAGGCCTCGTCGATGGAGAGCTGCTCCACCAGGGGCGAGGTCTCCCGGAAAATCTCCATGATCTGCCCGGACACCTGGGCATAGTGGTGCATATTGCCCTTGATGTAGATGCCGTTGGGACAGAGCTGCTTCGCCTGGAACAGGGGCATGGCCGAATGGACGCCGAACTTCCGCGCCTCATAGGAGCAGGTGGAGACCACGCCCCGCCGGGAGGCGCCGCCGATGATCACCGGCTTGCCCTTCAGCTCCGGATGGTCCCGCTGCTCCACCGAAGCGTAGAACGCGTCCATGTCCACATGCAGAATCCAGCGCTGCATGGCGATTCC
>CALAZX010000083.1 GCA_937926555.1 uncultured Negativicutes bacterium
ACAGCGGCGCATTCCAGTTTGAAGGCCTCGATGTATTTGGGGTCATAGTAGCGGGAAGCGCCGCGCCAGCCCAGCAGTGCGGAGGGCTCGTAGGGCTCGAACTCGTCGCCGCCCTTCAGGTCGCGGTACTCGCTGGATTTGAAATCGCTGAAACGCAGGGTCACCGGTCTGGGAGCCATGGCCTGGCATACCTGGCGGATGCCTTCTGCCAGCATGTCAACCACTTTCTCCGGATGGCCGGTCTTGATCAGATACAGCGGATGCTCATGGATGTAGGTGGTCCAGATGAACTCCTCGCGCATCAGGCCGATGCCGTCGCAGGGCAGGGATGCGTATTTCTCAGCCAGTTCCGGGTCGCCCAGGTTCATGTAGATCTTGGTGCCGGTGGGCGGGAAGAACTCGGCGGTGACAGTGGCGCCTGCAGCGGGAGCTGCCGGTTTCCCGGTCTCCAGGATGCCCTCATAGACTACGCCATGGGTAGCGTCCACGGTGATGTCGTCACCGGAATGGATGCTCTCGGTGGCGGCTTCGCCTCTGCTCTTGGTGCCTACGATACAGGGGATGCCCAGCTCGCGGCTTACGATGGAAGCGTGGCAGGTCATGCCGCCGCTGTCGGTGACAATGGCTTTCGCCTTCTTCATGGCCGGAACCCAGTCAGGTGCCGTCATCTCCGTCACCAGGATCTCGCCTTCCTTGAACTCGTCGATCATGGAAGGATCCAGGATGACATGTGCTTTGCCTGCAACCTGCCCCGGGCTTGCCGGTGCGCCTTTTACAACAACTTTTCTGTCCGTAGTTACCGCTCCTTTGTCTGCCGGTTTGGCAGCTTTGTTTTTCTGACGGGACCAAACGGTCTCGGGGCGCGCCTGCAGGATCCAGATCTTGCCGTCACGCTCGTCGATGCCCCATTCCATATCCATGTAGCAGCCGTAATGCTTCTCGATCTTCAGCGCATAGCCGGCCAGCTCTTTGATCTGTGCGTCGGTGAGTTTCTGCTTCTTGCCTTCCTCTTCCGGCACTTTCACTTCTTCCACGTCGCCGCCATGTTTGCGGACCATCATCACTTCCTGGGGGTTCACCGTCTTGGAGACAATCTCCAGGTTGTCTTTCTCTACAATATAGTCATCGGGAGTCACAGTGCCCTGCACCACATACTCGCCCAGGCCGTACGCGCCCTCGATGATGATGCTCTTGTCGTCGCCGTTGGCGATGTTCACGGTGAACATGACGCCGGCCACTTTGGAGTATACCATCATCTGGATGACAGCGGAGAGAGCCACGTCCAGATGGTCGAAGCCCTGTTTCTCACGGTAGTATACAGCACGGTCGGTGAAGCAGGATGCGTAGCACTCCTTCACTTTCTTCACGATCATCTCGGCACCCTGGACATTCAGGTAGGTGTCCTGCTGGCCTGCGAAGCTGGCGTCGGGCAGGTCCTCGGCGGTGGCGCTGGAACGTACAGCCACATAAGGCTGGTCCTCGCCCATCTTCCGGCCCAGTTCTGCATAAGCCTCGGCGATGGCTTCCTGCAGGTCCATGGGCATCTCCTCGTCCATGATAGCCTGACGGAGTCTGGCGCTTACATCACGCAAAAGAGCGGTGTCCTCCACATCGGTGAGCTCTGCCAGCAGAGCAGCCATCTTCTCTCTCAGACCGGTCTGTTCAACAAAGTACCGGTAAGCGTAAGCCGTAGTGGCGAAACCATAAGGAACGGGAACGTCCGTCTTTGCCGTCATCTCACCCAGGGAAGAAGACTTGCCGCCAACGATGGCAACGTCTTTGCGCTCCATCTGCTCAAACCACAACAGATACTCTTTTGCTTTGTCCATAATCCATGACTCCTTTTGATCTTATCGTTTTTTGATGTATGCTTTTCTGTGTGTTGCCTTAATATAGTATATACTATATCATTTTTATTTTGTTATTTCAAGACAAATTCAGACATATGGGAGCAAAAATCCGGCTTTTTTTCAGCCCCTCCGGAGGGCGGTCCGGTTTCCTACATAAGAGTCCCGCGGAACCGTTCCGGAAACTTTTTACCGGAGGCTGTTTTTTCCCTTTGAGGAAGACCGGGACATATCTTCAGAATCCCTTGTTCAAGGGCTTGACGGCATTTCCACAAACTCTTCCGGGAACTGCGGCGTCCCGGCGGGGAAAAGTGTGAATTTCCTCCTGATACAAAGAAAGGAACCGGCGGATTCCCACCCGCGGTTCCTTCCTGTATCACTTTTCCGCCCCGTCTCTCTCCGGCGGCGGTTATATAGTATACACTATATATTCAGTTTTGTGTTTTTCCGGTCATATTACATGACGATTTTGGACATATCCCCCACTGCGTTCATGATGTCCCGGGCGGCGCACAGGAGAGCCAGACGGTTGGTCTTGATGCGCTCGTCCTTGTCCATGACCATGACATCCTCGAAGAACTTGTTCACAGCGGCGGTGAGCCGTTTCGGCAGCACCAGGGCGTCCTTGTAGTCGTACCGCACCATCAGCGGGATCAGTTCCTTGTCCAGCTCGTTGATCACGGCGTAGAGCTCTTTCTCCGCCTCTTCCTGGAACAGGGTGGGGCTGATGGGCTCCTCGGTCTCCTGCTTGCTGCTCAGGTTGTTGACACGGGTGGCGGCCTGGATGATCTCCGGAGCGTCCTCCCCTGCCACGAACTCATTCAGCGCGATAGCGCGGAGATAGAGGTCGTAGATATCGTCGTTGCGCACGTCAGCCAGCACGGCGTCCACCACGTCGTAGCGGATACCGCGGTCCAGCATCAGGTTGCGGAAACGCTGTTTGATGAAGTCCAGCACCTTGCTGATCAGATTTCTGGCCTCATCCTGGGGAACCTGCAGCAGGTATACGGCTGCGCCCATGATCTTGATCAGGCCCAGATGGTACTTGCTGTCCAGCAGAATGTTGATGATGCCCAGAGCCTGTCTGCGCAGGGCGTAGGGATCCTGGGAGCCGGTGGGGATCAGACCGCGGCTGAAAGTGGCCACGATATTGTCGATCTTGTCGGCGATGCTCAGGATGCGGCCGATCTCGCTGGCCGGCAGCTCGTCACCGGCGAACCGGGGCAGATAGTGCTCGTAGATGCCCTGGCAGATAGCGCTCTTCTCGCCATCCAGCAGGCCGTACTCCCGGCCCATGACACCCTGGAGCTCGGTGAACTCGGTGACCATGCCGGTCACCAGGTCGCATTTGCACAGCATGGCGGTGCGTTTCAGGTCGGCCAGGTCCGTCTTGGAGTTCAGCGCGAAGTGGATGGTCTCCACAGCCTGCATCAGGCGCTGGCTCTTGTCGTACATGTTGCCCAGGCCTTCCTGGAACACGACGGTCTTGATTTTCTCCTGGCGGTCCTCCAGCTTCTCTCTCCGGTCCTCGTTGAAGAAGAACTCGGCGTCGCTGAGACGGGCGCGGAGCACGCGCTCGTTGCCGTGGGCCACGTTCTCCAGGAATTTCTCGCCGCCGTTGCGGACGGTGATGAACTCGTTCAGCAGCTTACCTTCCTTGTCACGTACCGGGAAGTAGCGCTGATGGTCGTGCATGGGGGTGATGATGGCGGCTTCCGGCAGGGCCAGGTATTTCTCCTCGAACTTGCCGCACAGCGCGGTGGGCCACTCAACCAGGTAGTTGACCTCTTCCAGCAGGTCCTCGGTGATCTGGGCCTCGCCGTTCTGTTTGTGGGCCACGTCGATGATCTGCTGACGGATCAGCTCACGGCGTTTGTCCTGGTCAACCAGCACGAAGCTGTCTTTCAGGGTGTCCACATAGGCGCCGGCTTCGGGAATCTCCACCTTGCCGGTGCTGAGGAAACGGTGTCCGCGGCTGTAGCGGTCGGAAACCACGTCGGTCACGGACACGGGAACCACGTCAGCGCCGAACAGTGCCACCAGCCAGCGGATGGGACGCACGAATTTCACGTCGAAATCGGCCCAGCGCATGTTTTTCGGGAAGTTCATGGAAGCCAGGATGTCCTGGAGCAGGGCCGGCAGCATGGCCGCGGTGGCCTCGCCCTCGGTATGTTTCACCGCATAGATGTAGTCATCGCGGACAATCAGGTCTTTCACGTCCACGCCTTTGCCCCGGGCGAAGCCCATGGCCGCTTTGGTGGCATTGCCCTCAGCGTCGAAAGCGATCTTGGCGGAAGGGCCCTTGAACTCCTCGGTGGTGTCCGCCTGGGTCTCCTCCACACCGTCGGCGATGAATGCCATCCGGCGGGGAGTGCCGTATACTGCTACGGAAGTGAAGGGGATGCGCGCTTCCTTCATCTTCTTCTCAGCCAGTTCTTTCAGTTCTGCCAGGATACCGGGCATGAAGTTGGCCGGCATCTCCTCGGTACCAATCTCAAACAATAACTTTCTCATTATTTATTCTCCCCCTTCAGCAACGGAAAACCCTGTTCCTCTCTCTGCTCCACGTAAGCCTTGGCGCACAGACGGGCCAGCGCGCGGACTCTGCCGATATAGGCGGTACGTTCGCTGACACTGATGGCTCCGCGGCTGTCCAGCAGGTTGAAGGTGTGGGAGCATTTCAGCACGCAGTCATAGGCCGGGCGGATGTTGCCGGTCTCCACGATGCGTTTCGCCTCAGCCTCGTACTTGTCGAACATGTCGAACAGCATGTCGGTGTCGGCCAGCTCGAAGGCGTACCAGGACTGCTCCACCTCGTTGGCGTGGAACACGTCACCGTAGGTCACGTCCCCCACCCATTTCACGTCATATACGTTCTCCACGCCCTGGATGTACATGGCGATACGCTCCAGGCCGTAGGTGATCTCAACGGCTACCGGTTTGATATCCAGGCCGCCTACCTGCTGGAAGTAGGTGAACTGGGTGATCTCCATGCCGTCCAGCCATACTTCCCAGCCCAGGCCCCAGGCGCCCAGAGTCGGGGATTCCCAGTTGTCCTCAACGAAGCGGATGTCGTGCTCCTCGGGACGGATGCCCAGAGCGGCCAGGCTCTGGAGATACAGGTCCTGGATGTTCTCCGGGGACGGTTTGATGATGACCTGGTACTGATGATGCTGGAACAGGCGGTTGGGGTTGTCGCCGTAACGGCCGTCAGCGGGACGGCGGGAAGGCTCCACATAGGCCACACGCCAGGGTTCCGGGCCCAGTACACGCAGGAAGGTGGACGGGTTCATGGTGCCGGCACCTTTCTCGATGTCATAGGGCTGCGCTAAAATACATTTCTGTTCAGACCAGAATTTCTGCAGTGTGAGAATAATCTCCTGAAAATCCATATTTTTTCCTCCTTGTGTTACAAAAGGCAAATAAAAAAACCGCCCTTGTAACATTCTCATGTTACAGGGACGGAGTATATCCGCGGTTCCACCCTGCTTGACCGTATAAAACGGCCCGCCTCGAATTCAGTTGTCACAGCTCCGGGCTGCCTTCATCCGCAAAATGCCGGCTCACACTGTCCCGGCTCGCTTACAGGCGGACTACTTGGTCCTTTCATCGCTACCTTTTATTATAAGGAATCGCTATTTCTTTGTCAACAGCCTGTTACACCGCTGATCTGGCGGATGAACTCCAGGCTCTTCAGAGGCTGGCCGATCTGGTACACCAGGTAACGGTGGACGATGACTTCCAGCTCCATCAGGTCACCGCCCCGCACCGTGAAAGGCTCGGGATTGGCGAAATCCATCATCCGGAGATACTGCCACAGGACCCGTGTCTCCATCCGCAGCTCCTGCATGTCCGGCGTGGTGCCGCACTTCTCGCAGACCAGACCCCCATGCTCGCAACTGAACCGGGCGGTGTCCTTCACCGGCCGGGAGCACTGGACGCACACCTCGTAGATGGGGCCGATACCGCAGAGATCAAGCAGCTTCAGGATATAGGACAGCGCCACCAGCCTGGGATTCCGCTTGCGCAGCAGCTCCAGCATCTCCAGGAGCAGCTCATAGATCTCCTCCTGGGGGCTGTTCACCTCGGTGAGCCGGTCCGTCACCTCCGCCGCCAGGGCCCCGTAGGCCAGCTGGGGCAGGGTCAATTCCGGCGGCGGCGACAGCAGCTCGCAGCTCTTGATCTTCTCCATCCGGCTGCCGCTGAAGAATTCCGCCTGCAGGTGGTGGAAAGGCTGAACCAGCCGCCCCGTGGCGCTTTTCGCGTACCGGGCGCCGTAGGCCAGGAAGGCTATCTTCCCGTGATGCCGTGTGAAGCCCACGGCATACTTGTCCGCAGTCTGCCAGTTTTTCACTTGTAGAATCAGCACTTCATCAGAAAAATCCGCTTCCGCCATCTAATCATCCTTCTGTCACTTCACTCATATCTTCCAGTCATATATCAGTCTGTCATCTGTCGGCCCGTTATCTGTCCCCTCACGAAGAAAAGGGGCCGGTCCAGGAAAGGCCGGCCCCCGCAACATGCAGTTCCCGCAAGAGACAGCGCCCGGAGGGCCTGCCCCGCGCGGAACCCGCCGCGGGAATCAGTCCTCTTCCTCAGCCTCGGGCTCCTCTTCCGGCAGACGCTCGGCCAGCACCCGCTGGATACGGAACTTGTCCACCTTCTGCACCTCGAACTCCCAGTTGCCGATACGGATGGTGTCACCCACCTCCGGCTTGCGGCCCAGCTGTCCGAAGATATAGCCGCCCAGGGTGTCCTCCTCGGGCTCGTCGAAATCCACGCCCAGGGTCTCCGCCGCCTCGTCCAGCAGCAGAAGGCCGTCAAGGCTGTAGCGGCCCTCGGAAAGCTTCACGATCTCCGGCAGCTCCGGCTCGTCATGCTCGTCCTGGATCTCGCCCACAATCTCCTCCAGCAGGTCCTCCAGGGACACCAGTCCCGCGGTGCCGCCGTACTCGTCGGCCACCACCGCGATCTGCAGCCGGTTCTGCTGCATGGTCTGGAGAATCCGGGCGGACCCCATGCTCTCGGGGATCACAATGATGTCGCGCATGATCTTGCGCAGGTCGAAATCCTGGTCCGTCTTGTCCACGTCCATCAGGTCACGTACATGGATCATGCCGATGACATGGTCCTTGTCCTCCTCGCAGAGGGGGTACCGGGTATGGCCGCTGGAACGGACGGTATCCAGGTTGTCCGCCAGGGTGTCGTCGGTGTAGAGGCACACCATGTCCTGCCGGGGCACCATGACCTCACGGGCCACCCGGTCATTGAAATCGAACACGTTGTCGATGAGGGTGCTCTCCACCTTGTCCAGCTCGCCGCCCTGCATGCTAGCGCTGACAATCAGCCGCAGCTCGTTCTCGCTGCGGGAGATGTCCTCCCGGGGCACCTGCTTGATGCCCAGCAGCCAGGTCACGGCGCGGGAGATCTTGTTGGTCACCGCCACCAGGGGGTAGAATATGAAATTCACGAAACGGATGGGACCGGCCACCGCCAGCGCCAGGTTCTCCAGTTTCACCAGCGCCACCGTACGGGGCACCAGCTCGCCCAGCACCACGTGCAGCAGCACCATGATGAGGAAGGCGCAGACCACGCTCAGGGTGGTGCCGTACCACACCTGGTGCTTCTCGAACAGGCCCAGAAGACCCTTGGAGAGCAACGGTCCGCCATACCAGCCCAGCATCAGCGAGGACGCTGTGATGCCCAGCTGCACGGCGCTGACATAGTTCTCACGCTCATCCAGCATTTTCAGGACGGTCTCCGCATTGGCCCGCCCCTTCTCTCTCATTTCCTCCAGCTGCCCTTTGCGTATCTTCACCAGCGAGAACTCCGCGATGACGAAGAACGCGTTCAGCAGCACGATTCCCAGGATCAGACCCGCCTGGGTAAGATATTGACTCCACGAGACGCCGCTTATAGGTCATCTCTCCCTTCTTCTTTATAGCCGAACGCTTTCAGCGCCTTGTCCTTATTGCGCCAGTCGGCTTTCACTTTCACCCACAGCTCCAGGAACACCTTGCCGCCGGTGAGACCTTCGATATCCTCACGGGCCAGCTTGCCGATCTTCTTCAGCAGGCTGCCCTTGGCCCCGATGACAATGCCCTTCTGGGACTCACGCTCCACGTAGATGGTGGCGCGGATGAAGGTGCCGCCGTTGGGCCGCTCTTTGTAGTCCTCCACTTCCACCGCGATGGCGTGGGGAATCTCCTCCCGGGTGTTCAGGAGGGCTTTCTCACGGATCATCTCAGCCGCGATGACACGCATGGGCTGGTCGGTGATCTCGTCCTCCGGGAACATGCTGGGGCCTTCCGGCAGATGCCTGGTGATCTCCGCCAGGAGCTCGTCCAGCCCCTCCTCGTTGCGGGCGCTCACCGGCACGATGGCGGCGAAGCGCATCTCCTTCTGGTAGGAGGCCATGATCTCCAGCAGCTGCTGCTTGTCCGGCAGCAGGTCGATCTTGTTGATCACCAGGATCACCGGTGTCTTCACCTGTTTCAGGTGCTCGATGATGAACAGGTCGCCGGAACCCTTCTTCTCCGCGGCGTCCACCACGAAGAGGACCACGTCCACCTGCTTCAGAGTGCTGATGGCCGTGCGGTTCATCATCTCACCCAGCTTGTGGTGGGGCTTATGGATGCCCGGGGTGTCCAGGAACATCACCTGGGCGTTGTCCGTGGTGAGGATGCCCATGATCTTGTTACGGGTGGTCTGGGGACGGTTGCTCATGATGGCGATCTTCTCCCCGATAAATCCGTTCATCAGTGTCGATTTTCCTACGTTCGGCCTTCCTGCCAGCGCAGCGAAGCCGGAATAATGTTTTGCCTTTATGATAAAGCACTCCTTTTCTCTCTCATCTCCCCTCCTGTTTCCACAGGGGAAGACGGTCTTGCATATCTTCTATTGATAGTCGCCTGTTTCCATGGGACCGCGTTCTTTCCCGTCAGACGGGATTATCTCTCATCCAGCTGGTCCGGACCGAAGCTCAGGGGAAGCAGCTCCGCCCCGGTGACTTCCTTCCAGTCGCCTGCCATATTGGTCAGCAGCACCCGGGGGATGGAGAACTCGCGGATCACCTGGCGGCAGGCGCCGCAGGGGGTGGTGGGCTCCGGTGTGTCCCCCACGATGAGGATGGCCCGGAAGTTCTGCTTCCCTTCGCTGACCGCCTTGAAGATGGCGGTGCGCTCGGCGCAGTTGGTCAGTCCGTACGAGGCGTTCTCCACGTTGCAGCCGGCATAGACCTTGTTGTCCTCCGTCAGCACCGCGGCGCCCACGGCGAAACCGGAATACGGCGCGTAGGCCATCTCCCGGGCTTTTTTCGCCGCCCGGTAGAGCCGGGACGCCTCACGGTCCATCTTGCCGCCCCCTTGGATAGGGATTTCAGCGTTTTTTCCGTGGGAAGCGCTGTCGAAAGCGCCGCCGGATTTTCCGCTACCGGCATCCTCTTCCGGCAGGGATACCAGTGTGGCCGTGAAGCCGGTGCCCTCCTCCGCTGCCGCTTTGGCATCCAGGTCGGCCTGGGACAGATGGATTTTCTGGAGAGCCTCCTCCTCCTTCTGCCGCATCACCACTTTGTCCCCTTTCTCCATGTGGTCGAAACCCAGGAGATGCAGGAGACTGTGGACAGCCAGGTAGACCAGCTCGCGGTTGATGCCGTGGCCGTACTCCTTGCCCTGGCGCACGGCGGTCTCCGCGGAGATGACGATGTCGCCCAGGAGATGCTCCTCCGGCGCGCCGAACTCCTCCGGCTCCTCCGCCTCGTCCAGTGCGAAGGAAAGCACGTCCGTAGGCCGGTCCACATTGCGGTAGGCCAGATTCAGCTCGTGGATCCGGCGGTCGTCCACGATGGTCACGCCCACTTCCGTCTTCTCCGGGATGTGATGGATCTCCGCCACCGCCTGGAGTCCCCGCTCCATGAGCTCAAGGGCTTCCGCAGGCAGTTTCACCCGGTCCTGGATGTCAGTTACGGTAATAATCATGCTGACGGTTCATCCTTTCTTCCGTTCCTCG